>CAZBCD010000006.1:0-27461 GCA_964490205.1 uncultured Pelolinea sp.
TTATTGGCCTGCCGCCAGTCACCTTCAGGACTGTAGTATTACTTGAGAGTGATATCAAATCAGCAGGGATCGAGGTTCTTCACGAACAGTTCACAGTGAATTCTTTGGGCCCAAACCACTGGTGGTTGGGATCATTGATGTGCAGGTCAGCCTGGTAGGGACCGGAAAACTCGATCGACACGTTATATTCAATGATCTTCTTTCCGGCTTCAGTGAATGTGGCTGACTGTTCAACAGAAGCGCCCCCGGCGCTGTCTTCCCAGTGGTACGTCACTAAACCAGCCGCGCTTGTTGTGATTTCTGCCTTCACATTCACATCATTTGGGCAGCCCATATCAATGACGGTATGCGGCATATAAAACTCAACACCCGTCACAGCGAAAGCGGCAGGCGGCGGCCCAGCGGGGCCAACTATGATCTTGACCCAATATTTTCCCAGTTTCTCACCATCCGCGGCTTTCAGCCGCCATACCCCCGTGTAATCCCCGGCTGCGCTGGGCGCGGTCAGGTCCACCTGGAAGGTGATCTTCTCTCCCGGCTCGATCACAGAGGGAACATTCATCGAGGATAAACCGCCCATCTGGTCGCCGCTCTCAAACACGAACTTATAATCGGTTGTCCACTTACAATCACCGATATTGCGGATCGTCCATGATTTCGTGAAGGTGTCGCCCGCCTGGTAAACAGAGCCGTCCGGGATCGTTTCGCTCACAAATTTACTTGAGTTGCAGGGGGTGCCGACGTCAGAATCTGTATCCGGCGCGGGATCCTTGTCAGGCGGGGCATCCTTTGGTGGTTTCTGTGCATCGCCGGGGGGGGCTGCTGCCGCGGTCTGTGTCCTATGCAGTGCCTCAAGCGTCACCTGGAATTCAATCTCATCCAGGCTGGAATTCACACCGATACCGTCAAATGAGATGCCGCAGGCGATGATTGTCAGCATGAACAGCCCGAGTAGTAAAATTTTCCAAAATCTTTTTTCCATATTCTTCTCCTTCCTAAGTCCTCACCTTTGCTTTAGAACAGTTTTCTTTAGATTGATGGTTTTCCTCCTCAGCTAATTCCATATCTACTATGATTAAACACTTATTTGTTATATAGAATTGAGAGCCGTTTTTCAACAACCTGTATTCTTCATGATCTGCTGACAGGTTCTCTCCGGAAGTTGAACCCGGCATCTGGTCCCCTGTGAACAGCGATCAGAGGTCAACTAATGTTAATTCATCGTTTATAATTCCTAATCCCAATATTAGCTTCTATATGAAATGATCTTGTCTCAAACCTGATAAAAAGGCAGGTGAAACTCGATGAATAATAAAAAACCCAAAATAGACGTTGTTATACTCGCCGCGGGGATGGGCACGCGCATGAAGTCTGATATTCCCAAAGTCCTTCATCCCCTGCTCGGAAAATCGATGGTTGAATATATCTTTGACGCGGTGCGGGATATGTGCGATGATCTGCCTCTTGTGGTTGTCGGTAACCGTGCTGATCTTGTCATGGAAACGCTTGGCAGCAAAGCCCGCTATGTAGTCCAGGAACCGCAGCTTGGCACCGCCCACGCCGTCCAGTGCGCGCGCGAGGTCCTGCGCGGTAAGTCAGATATTGTCTTGGTTGCTAATTCCGATTTTCCTCTCATTACTGCTCAGACATACGCCCTGCTGGTGGGTACACACCAGAAGAGCGGCAGCAAGCTCACCCTCTCCACGGTTGTCTCCGATGAACCGCGCGGTTTTGGGCGCATCCTGCGGGATGGAGAAGGGCGTATCGTTGGTATTGTGGAGGAGAAAGCCGCCACGCCGGGACAAAAGAATATCACCGAACTAAATTCCAACCCTTACTGCTTTGATGCGGAATGGCTCTGGGAAGCGCTCGACCAGGTCAAAAAGTCGCCGGTAGGTGAGTACTATCTCACGGATCTGGTTGAGATCGCCGCGAAAAGTGGACAGGCGGTTGGCTCGATTGAGATCAAAGACTATCAGGAATCTATCGGCATCAATAACCGCGTACATTTAGCGGAAGCGACCAAGGTCATCCAGCAGCGCATCAACCGCAAATGGATGCTCGCTGGCGTCACCATGATTGACCCTGATAAGGTGTTTATTGATGATACAGTAACGCTGGGCAGAGATACTGTACTGTACCCCGAAGTCTATCTGCGTGGCGGGTCCACTGTTGGAGAGAGTTGTCAATTAGGTCCTTCAGTGATCCTGGAGGACACAACTGTTGGCGACCGCTGCAAGCTCCTCTATGCGATGCTCGAATCTGCCAAGCTGGAAAATGATGTGGACATTGGTCCTTTTGGCCATCTCCGCCGCGGTGCTCATCTGGATGATCATGTCCATATGGGTAATTTCGGTGAGGTCAAGAATTCATATCTTGCTCCGGGAGTTAAAATGGGGCATTTCTCATATATTGGAGACACGCATGTAGGGAGCAATGCCAATATCGGCGCTGGTACTGTTACATGCAATTTTGACGGCGAAGGAAAGTATCATACTGAGATTGGGGAGGATGCCTTCATTGGCAGCGATACCATGCTTGTGGCGCCGGTAAAAATTGGCAGAGGAGCCAAAACCGGAGCGGGTGCGGTAGTCACTCATGATGTCCCGGATGGTTCAGTAGTTGTAGGGGTTCCCGCTAAAGTAATTGAGTCCAAACAGGAAGAGGATCAGAAATGAACAAACTGGAACAGGAACAGAAGATCGATCTTGTAAGGATCGCCAGCCAGGTGCGTAAATGGGCGTATACGCCGTATTCCAATTATCAAGTGGGTGCGGCTTTGCTGACTGATTCCGGCCGTATCTATGATGGCGTCAATATCGAGAATGTGGCCTTCCCGGTAACCATCTGCGCGGAGCGCAATGCTATTTTCAAGGCAGTGTCGAATGGGGAGAGGAAATTCCAGGCTATCGCTGTTGTGACGAAGGATGGCGGTACACCCTGTGGATCCTGCCGGCAGGTGATGGTTGAGTTCAGCCCAGAAATGCTCGTCATTATAGCGGATGATAAAGGAAAGATCACTGCGGAGAAAAAACTATCAGATCTACTACCTGGCGCTTTCGGCGCGGATAGTCTTGCGTAGGATCTGAATGAAAATTTATGAAGCCTTCTGAACGCCTGAGGACGGTCAAAGCGGTCGTTATTTCGCATAAGGATTTTAGCGAAGCAGACCGCCTGGTCAATCTTTTTACGCTCGAAGGTGGCAAGATCAGGGCTCTGGCCAAGGGAGTCAGAAAGATCCACTCCCGAAAAGCGGCCTACCTGGAGCCCTTCATGCATTCTAAGGTTGTGCTGGCGCGGGGAAAAACTTTCTGGATTATTACTCAGGCGGATGCGATCCACAACAACCTTGCGATTCGGGACTCCCTTGAAAAAACGGGACAAGCAGCGTACGTGATGGAATTAACAGACCGGTTATCCATTGAGGAAGAGCCGGCTTCTGCTGTTTTCCATCTGATTGTAAACACGCTCAACCGCATCAATGAAGGTGAGGACGCGTTCAATGTCCTTCGGTTCTTTGAGCTGCACCTGTTGGACCAAGCCGGGTTCCGTCCGGACCTGACGGATTGTGTGGGCTGCGGAAGGAAGATCACGGCCCAGGACCAGTATTTTTCTACGGTACAGGGCGGTGTTTTATGCCCTGCCTGCGGAGAACCTCGGGACTATTCGCGTAGAGTTTCTATGAACGTGCTCCGCTTCCTGCGCCACTTTCAGCGCAGCGCGTTTTCAGATATCGTCGATGTATCCCTGCCATCTGCGGTGCAGGCAGAAATGGCCGCGCTGATGAGCAGCTACATCTCAAGTATTGTGGAGCGAAAGTTGAATGCGCCTGATTTTATAAAACAGGTGAACCGACTGGCAGCGGATGATCGTCAGGTAAAATAATAAACGAATATATTGGTGGAGCGAATGAACTTAGAGAATTTCAATCACAGTCACGATCACACAACCGAAGAAAAAGTGCGGGGATTGGTTGATGAATTGGATGCGTATATTGCCCATTATCACGGCGGCCGGGTGGAATTTGTTTCCCTTGATGGGGATATGCTGAAAGTGAGAATGGGCGGTGCCTGCGAGCAGTGCGACCTGCAGACCTCCACATTAAAAGGATGGGTGGAAGGCACCCTGCGCCAGTTCTTTCCGCATATCCAGAATGTTGAAAACGTAAAATAATAACTGCTGATTGAGCTTTGATCATCAGTCATATTTTATTGATCTGCATACAATACGCGCGAAACCCTTTCACTGGATTACGATTTTGTAAATATCCTCCTTTCAGGATTGCCCGCCTGTTCTCAAACTTGTCTTTCAGCGCTTGACAATAGAACAAATATTCTATATAATGTCTGTATGACACTCTGGCAGCAGCTTCAGGCAGTAGTTGAGCGCGCGAACACAAACCGAATATCTGATGGGGCGGATGATGACCTGCTGCGTTCGGTGCGGGACCTATCCGTGCGTGAAGGGCATCAGCCGGATGAGATGATCCTTATCCTGCTGGATCAGGCGGTCAAGAACCGCTGTCAGATGGACCGCGCCCACCGCAGTTGGGACGCGCTCTCCCCCCGCGAGAAACAGGTGGCCGCTCTTGTATGTGCCGGCCTAACCGGGCGTCAGATTGCTGCCAAACTGGTGGTTTCGCCGGAAACGGTCAAGACCCATGTCCGCCATATCCTGCGCAAATTCAATCTCTCCTCACGCCGCGAGCTGTGCCGACTGCTCGCCGACTGGGATTTCAGCCCATGGCTGAGCGGGGAATGGTCTCCTCTGATGAATAAAAAACAAATGCCCGCGCAGAAAAGATAGCATCTGGCCCTAAAGGCAATCGGCCAGTCCTTGCTTTCTATCAAGAACACCCTCCCGGACCAGCAAGCACGCGAGGGCCGACGTGTATTCTTCCAAAAAGTTCTAGATAAAATGATTATATTTTCCAACCCCGGTAACACGGTAGAGAAATCTCTTTGCACAACATTAATCAAATGATGGTGAATCCAAGACAACTATTATTTATATTTCGTGTTATGCTATCAGATGGTGAATAAATCATGAAAATTTTGCTCGTATACCCGAAATTTCCAGATACATTCTGGAGTTTTAAACATGCATTGAGTTTTATCCGCAAGAAAGCTTCCTCCCCGCCGCTGGGTTTGCTGACAATCGCAAGCATGCTGCCGGCTGGATGGGAAAAGAAGCTTGTGGACATGAATGTTCAGCAGCTAAGAGATAAGGATCTGGAGTGGGCGGACCTCGTTTTTATATCCGCAATGACTGTCCAGCGCGAATCAGTTAAAAAAGTGATCCGCTGCTGCATTGAAACCGGTGTAAAAGTTGTTGCCGGTGGTCCACTCTTTACCACTGAACATGAAGAATTTGAGGGAGTGAATCATTTTATCCTCAATGAAGCTGAGATCACACTGGTGGAATTCCTTAAAGATTTGGACGCCGGACGACCCGGAAAAATATATAAGACTGACAAATATGCGGATATCCAGAAGACCCCGCCGCCTATGTGGGACCTGACCAGGTTTAAAGAATATACGACTATGGCTATGCAGTACTCGCGCGGCTGCCCCTTTAACTGCGATTTCTGCAACGTAACTGCTCTGCTGGGCCATCGTATGCGCGTGAAAACATCCGCGCAAATCGTTACAGAACTGAACATGTTGTATAAAAGCGGCTGGCGCAGCGGCATATTCTTCGTGGATGACAATCTGATCGGCAATAAAAAAGTACTGAAGAATGATCTTCTTCCTGCACTGATCGAATGGCGAAAGGATAAATCTGGCATCTACTTTCACACAGAAGTATCAATCAACCTGGCGGATGATCCCGAATTGATGGAATTGATGGTCAAAGCGGGTTTTAACCAGGTCTTTATCGGTATCGAAACTCCGGACGAGACCAACCTGGAAGAGTGCAGCAAGCGCCAGAATCTAAATAGAGATATGGTAGCAGATGTTAAGAAAATCCAGAGGGCGGGTATGCAGGTTCAGGGCGGCTTTATCGTGGGATTTGACCATGATTCCCCTTCCACATTCCAGCACTTGCTCGAGTTTATCCAAAAGAGCGGCATCGCAACTGCAATGGTGGGCATCTTGCAGGCCCCAATCGGCACTATGCTGTATGAGCGAATGCGGAAAGCTGGCCGGTTGATCAAGCATATTTCCGGTGATAACGTGAACGGCTCAACAAATATCATCACACGTATGAACATCGATATATTAAAAGAACGCTATCGCAAATTGATTCGGCAGATCTATTCTCCGGAATTGTATTACCAGCGTGTAAAAATTCTCCTGCAGGAATATCGCCGGAAAAAAATAAAGCCGCACATTAATTTTGACAAGATCTGGCGCAACTTAATCGCATTAATACGGTCGATTTTCCAGCTTGGCATATTCGGTAAAGAACGCAAGTATTACTGGAATTTATTTTTTTGGACTCTGTTCAATAAACCCAGTATGTTTCCGTTAGCGATCACATACTCGATATTTGGCTTCCATTTCCGAAAAGTTAGTGAACAGCACGTAACAGAGTAGCTGTTCATTTTCAAAAAGGATTATGTTCATGGTAATCTGATATAGAGACAATCCGAAAAGGATTTAGTCATGGGCACTCATTCTGTCCCGATAAAGTCCTGGTTCAGCATATGAATGATCTCCGCGAGTTCTTCCGCGTTTTCGATCAATTTCAAAGGACTGACAATTTCCGGTGTGTCCTTTTCAGAATGAGTGATTTCCGCGAGCAGTTCCGCGAAACTCTCTTCGGTAATCGCCATCGCTGGAATTCCGTTTGCGATGAATATCCCGTGGTCGCTCTGATACCATTGCGGCCCCTCGAAAAATCCTGCCCTTCCACTGTATACTTTGCGAATAGTCTGGGCAATACTATCAGGAACGTCGTAAAACGAATAGGCTGTACGGTCTTTGTAATACCCGATATCATCCAGATTGACCGCGAGTAAAATTGATTTGAAATCCTCATTGTAGCGGCTGAGGTATTCAACTTGCCCGGGAGCATTGTAATATTCTTCACCGTTCAAAGCGACAATCTCCACACCAAAGTCACCATCATAATCTGCCAGCAATTCAGCCAGGAGCAACAGAATCGAAATTCCGCTTGCGTTATCCAATGCGCCGGGTGTACCCTCTTTGGTGTCGATATGCGCGCATAAGACGATTTTTTTTTCATGGCGCTCACCTTTGCGGGCAACGATATTCTCACTTTTAGATGGGATCCGTTCGGCATCCATTTTCAGTGAAACCTTTTTCCCCGAAAAGGCCAATAATTTCTTCCCCTCTTTTTCTGTCATGTAGGCAGACGGAATATCAAAATCTCCGTCTTCAATCATCGGGAACGGATAGATGGCACCAACTGCGTCTGGATTTTTGGTCGTCGCCGTAATCACAGCGGCAGGCTGCTTTTCTTCCAGGAGCCGGTAAATGTGCTGGTGTTGTTCTGGATTGTAGAAAGTAAAATTCTTGGGCATGAGCTGTTCTTTGGTGATTTCTCCCAGCAGGAGCAGGATTTTGCCCTTTGCCTGTATGGATGTCAATTCGTCAACCGTTGAAGCGCTCACTAGGTCAGCAGTGCAGTCGCAGCTGAGCGTATAGGGGCTGATGAAGGCATCAAATTTTTGCTCGTTCGCTCTGAGCTGGATATCTCCCTGGCGCATATCAATGCAGTTGAACGGCTGCACCTCGATCCGGAAACCAAAATTCTCAACGCGCTTTTTGAAGAAAGCTGTAGCGTCGCGGTTCCCCTGGCTGCCCACCCGACGGGTAGGGATCTTGAGGCAGAGTTTGTTCAGGTACCCTTCGGTTTTGCTGATGAGTGTGTCGGAAACCATTTTTACTCTTGGTTGAATTAAAATAACTTTATAAAATAAATAAGGAAAGATAATAAATAAAGAGCGGAAATTGTACCACGACGGACGGCTCTTTTTTCTAAAACCCCAATTTACAAGACTAATCAAACAATGAGTAGATGCGATATAAGCGTTCTTTTCCTTTATTACAGATGGGATTGTTCATTGCCAGCATGAGTTTTATCTAAAATCTTTTTTATAATAGTAATAAGGAAGGAGAACACCATGACTGCAGTAATTGCTTTCATTTTCAAATTTTCAGCCCTGGCTTTTAACCTGTTGATTGCTTTTATTTTTATCTCCCAGAAGAAGGGAAATGACAAACTGGTGCGTACACTGGGATCATTCTTGATCGGATTGGTGCTTCCATTTGGATATGTACTCGCGCGTTATCTATCCAGCGGCTCGGATATTTGGGTGCGTATTTCTCTTACTGTGGTAATCGCTTATCTGTTGACCGAACTTCTTATGGATTATATTCTTAATGTGGATTTCCGCTCTAAATGGACCACCCACCTTCCTTATATCCTGCTTGAATACACAACCTTTTTTGGGCTCATCTATACCGCATTCACCATCAGCGATATCTGGGGCTGGGCAGTAACGATCACATTTTGGATAGCAATGGCCTGTTTGATCTACTTATACGCAGGTAGGAAGGGTAAAAAGACAGGGAAGCGGAAGTAAGATATCTCTGAGAGGATTCCGTCTAACCAAAGGGTAATTCGGTTATTCAGTGCTTTACTTGGATAAGACACTGCCGAGGATAAAAAGGGAGCCGATCAGGATGGATGGTCCTGCGATCAACACATACGCTGACCAATGCATACCTCGAGCTATAAATAAATAAAATAAACCCAGAGCAATGAACAGGATCCCACCGATGCGCCCTTTTTTATGGGCGAGCAGCAGGACCGCTGTCAGGATGTAAGTTGGCACAAGGTGGATGAGAAAACCGACCAGCGATTGGAGAAATGGGATGCCTTCCTCAAAGGCGTCCAGGGCGAACACACTGATGAACAGGATGAACAGAACAGCCAGAACGCGTGTTATCCAGTATATGGTTTTCACCCAATTGATTTCCCTTTTTATTTACTCAGTATACCTGTTTACAGATACACATGCTCAATCCCGGTGATGTACTTGGAGTTGCGTGTGATGCGGAATGGGAGCGCCGCGCATACGCGCTGGACGGCCAGGTCGTTTTCCACCTGATATTTCAATTCGAGGATCAGATTCCCGCGTTCAGAATGGCTGTGCAGTAAGTGGTTGGATAGTTTTCCCAAATGGTAGAAGCTCAGGTCTGCATCCACGGTGGCGCGGAAATCTTCACCTGGTGTGGCAAAATACCAGCGCTTGTAGCGGTTCATGATTGCGAACTCTAAGTTTTTCAGGCGTGTCTTCGCGCTGGGTGGCAAACTGGAAGCGTCTACGATCTTGTGAAATGCGCGCTCATTTAAGGATTCATCCATCACAAAATGTGGAAAGGGAAATTGCTCCTTTGTGCCGACCTCGCCTTCCTTGATCTTGAATTCCAACACCGCGTCATGTACTTCACGCAGCAGGCCGTGGTACCAGCGTACGCGCACCTTTTGCCGCTGGTGGTAACCGTTCACGTTGCTGTAATAATCGCCGAGCAGCGGGGAATCCAAATAGATATTATTCACATAGCGCGGAGGATACAGCTCGCGAAAGATAGCAGGATGCATTTTAAGCACCGCGATAACCTGCTCGGCGTTCATCCCTTCGATCATAAACTTCTTTTCGTAGCGGAAGGCAGCACTTTCAGGATCGTTTTGCAGCGCGGTTTTGCTCATCCAATGCCTTTATTGTCCAAGAAGGTGATCTCGATTTCACCAGAAAGAGCCTGCAGGGCATTCTTTGCCGCTTCAAACTGCTTGCAGTTGCGGAACTCGACCAGGAAGGACGCTTCAAGCATTTTCTTATTCTCGTCAAAACGCATCAATCGGGATTGGGAGACATGCGGTTTCAGCGCATTCGTGATCGCTTCGAGGGTGGTCTTGCTGGGATTGCTGCTTGCGACTGTCAGGTGCAGGTTGAAATCCGCTTCCCGCCCGCGGAAAAGGCGCATGACAGCGATGACAATGATCGCGACCGCCATTGCCAGCATGGTGATCAAGCGCTGGTTATCACCCAGGCCAATGCCAATGCCGATGGCGAAGAACAGGTACGCGAGTTCCTCGGGTTCTTTTATGGCCGCGCGGAAGCGGACGATCGAAAGGGCGCCGACCAGACCGAGAGACAGTGCGACCGATGAACGCACGATCAGGATGATAAAGGTTGTTGTGACTGTGATGAGGATGAAATTGGCTGCGAAGCGCCTCCGGTTGGAAAGCGCGGTGCCCCAGTGCACGTATACGCGGCTGAGGATGTAGGCGAGCATAGCGGAGAGCAGGAGGTTGACGGCAAATGTGGAAAGTTCCGGCGGGTTACCCTGACTGGCCGCTAACTGTGAAAGGATGCCCTCAACGCCTGATTTTGGGGTTGGCTGCACGGTTGGCGCAGCCGCCAGGTTTTCCTGCGGAGTGGATACATTCTCCTCCACTACGCCGGTGCCTTCTACAAGTGTGACAGCGATGCTGTCAAATTCCGCGGTTGAGTCACCTTCAAGGAAAAATCCGAGACCGCCGCTGGAATAGGGTTCATCGTCATCCTGCGCTGTTAAGAGTAATTCGTCGTTTAGGTACACTTCATGCTGGCCGGAATTCGCGACGACCTTGACAGTGTCCCAATCACCGCTGAATCCGCTCCAATCGGTTGACGCGAGTTCGTTTGGCTGCTCGCTGGCAGTTTTCTCGATCATAACGCGTTCATTGAAAAAGAGGCAGGCGTAGTCGCCGCCTTCATGCATGTTGTAGCGGAAGAGAATGATTCCCTCACCGGAATAACGCACTTTGAATTCCGCGTTGAAATTGGGAAAATTTCCCTGGCGGAATGCGAGATTCCCGGGTCCGATGGTCAGTACACCATCTTTCACCACCGCTTCTGGTGAATGCTCCCATTCGGGAAGTTCCTGGTTATCAAATCCATCAGTAAATCCGCCCTCTTCAGCTGCTACTGAAGAAAACGAAATAGCAAGTAATATTAATGCGCATAGGATCTGGATAGCCAGTTGGTTTGGTTTTTTGTTCATTGCTCACCTCCGGTTTGTACAGCTGTAATTGATAATTCCTCCTGCAAAGCAGTCTGGATATATTTGCTTCGCTGGTCGATAAAATTCAAGAGTGCGTCTGGTGAATTTTGGAAAGCCTCAAGCTGGAACATGGGTTCATCTCCAAAAAATGCCTTATCGCCAGTAGATTGGGAAACATACGGCGCGATCAGGTTGTGGTACTTATTGATCAGCAATGATGTGTTGCTGGCGGTGAACCAGTAGCGTGCGATCAAATCGATATATGCCGTATATGCAGAACGGTATTTTTCGATAGCCATCGTTTTATCGTACAAAGGAGCGCCAGCCTCCATCATCCCAAAATCGTTGCGCATGAACAGGTCCGCCTGAGCGTTTTCTCCCCAGGTCAGGTCCCACGGGATCCACTCAAAGCATCCGCTGACGGGATTATTAAACAGATGGAAATTATTGCCCGTAAAAATATACGAATCCCAGTTATCGATGATCGCGTTGACCGCAAGATAGCGCAGGAATGCGTCCACGTCGATGTTGGCTTCCAGCGCCTTGATATATTCCGTTTCGGTTGAGTAATCCAGGCCGTCGATTGTGCGGCACAGCGATACAATATCGCTGTAATCCGCTTCATCTTCGTTGTTCATTTTTCCATAAGGATACTGGCCGTTTTGCGTCGGATAATCCTCGATCGAATCTCCGTGATACACCAGGTCCATCGGCCCGCGCTGAGCATGGCTGGCTTTGTAGAGGTTGCCGCCTTTTGCGTCCTGGCTGAATCGATTGCCGATATATTTATTGTCCACGCGTTCAACCATTGAATATACGCCCCAGAATATTTCATCCTGATCATCATCACGGATGTCAATCCATACCTCCACGAATGCCACATGGCTGGCGGGCAGCCCGGCAAAACGCATCATTTCGTAGGCAAGTTTTTCATCTAATAAGCTGGGATCGCCGATATTATTCAGCAGCATCAACTGGCGCAGATTATGGTATTCCTGCCCGTCGATATAAGCATCCGTATCAATTTTCCATGGTTTCTTATCGCCGGACATGGCCAGGGAAAATTGCCCGCGCATACGAAAGCCGATGTCTTTCAGTTCTTCCCCAAAAACAATCGCATCCGCTTTCGCCTGGTATTTCGATTCAGGCTTTTTCCACATCTTCCCCCAATCATCTTGGCTGAGCGTTATATCAATCCGGCGCACCCGGCTGTCATCGAAGATCGTCCAGTAATCCACACTGCTGGAGGCAGGATGCAGCACGCTGACGGTTACAGAGGAAACTGCGGTACCGCCGTTCTGATCAGTCGCGCGCATAGAGATGACATAGTCGCGCGGTTTGGTATATGTGTAGGTAGCGTAACCACTGTTCGCGGTCGCATCGGTTTCAAAAAAACCGTTTCCGTCCAGGTCCCATTCATAGCGGACAATGGGAGCGTTCGGGCTGTTTGTGCCAAGTGCGCTGAAATACACAGTCAGCGGTGCCCATCCGTTATTCGGCATGCTGTAAGCATGTGCGTTTATGGAAGGATCAATTGACGGAAGAGGTGATATATTCGCATTCAAAGCTGATGAGAAGAGAATGATAATTGCGGCAGCCAGGAATAGAACGATTACAGTGATTTCGAAGATGCGCATCCATCTTCCTTCGGTGAGCGTTCGTTTAACTGGTATCATTTTTTTCTGTTTGCACGCACAATGGATAGTGATTATTTTATTATATAGGAGAATTTCCCATCGTTAACATACATGATTGATTTTGTGGATTTTTGAGATTTCGATTTTTACAGATTTACTGGCTGCAAGTTATGTATGCGATGATTACCTGTTCTTTGACTGTTTTACTGGGAAAGGGCAGCGTGGAAGGCGGTATTTGAGCACCGAATCTGTGGCCGGTAGGTGATAGAATAATCCGGAAGGATCTGTGATCAACTCACTACATATTTATAGAATATTCTTGGATAAGGCGGCCAGTTTGCAGATAAAGAAGATAATTAAATCCTTTAAGCAATCCAAAGATTTACGCGTTTTGCTTATCGCTTTTTGTATTTATTTCCCCTTTCTTTTTCTCGGTTATGGCAGTGATTATGATTCTTATAACGTGTTGTGGGTAGGAAAAAATTTCATCGAGACACTTGATTATGTTCCTTCCCGTGTGCCTGGATTCTTTGTCTATGAAACCATCACTTTTTTCTTAAATATTATCGGTGGCAGTTTTCTGACCAATTTTGGCAGTTTATGCATGTCCTTGCTGATTTTGTCAATATTTATGTATATATGTAAACGATACGGCGTACCTAATTATCGATTTTTAACTATTATCATGATGGTGCATCCTTATTATTTGGTCAATTCCACCTGCACTATGGATTACTTGTTTGCATTGGGTTTCACCATGATAGGATTTTGGATGCTCTTGGAAGGAAAAATTGTTGCCGCTGGTTTAGCCATGGCAATGGGTATTGGCAGCCGGTTGACGACAGCTTTAGTGGCAGGTGTGATGCTGCTGTGGGCTTTTATTTTTGAGGTGCAAAATAGGAGGCGCATTCTCCTGTCTGGTGTGTTTATGGCAATTTTCTCTTTCATTTTTTATTTACCGCCGATCACTTTTGCCGAATGGAAAACACATATTTTTCTCCCTTCTATTGGCGGGGAAGAATTTTGGAGTTTGTATCTAAGGGCAGGTCGATTTATATATAAAAGTATTTATTTTTGGAGCCCCCCGGCTTTTTTCATTCTCATATGGGGGTTAGTTCGATTGGGTATATCAGGCAAGTTAAAGGGTAATAAAAAGGTGCTGCAGATTAGCATCTTAGCCCTTGCGTTGATCATTGGTATTGAAATTTTTTATTTTCGTCTGCCAACAGAACCCTCATATTTGTTACCAGCGATTCCTTTCTGGATGATCCTGATCGGTTTCACTTTTTCTGATAAGAGATGGGTGCTGGGTTTATTATTATCTCTGGTTATTATTTCTAATTTTGTCACCATCAACATAGCGCGGCCAGACAAGGTCAACCAGGCCACCGGGGCGGAATTCGGATTATGGGTAGAGCCCGGTCATTTAGTAAAAGATGTGCAGAAAAGATTGGAATACCTTGCCTGCGGCAACCAGCCATGTACAACATTAAGTGAGTCCATTCAGGAATTAGGCGAATAATAAATCCGCGATTTAATAATTCCTGAATTCATCTATAAATAAAGCATATATCGGCCGCTGCCGATAGCTCCATCCAGCCCCCCAAAATCTGGCTCACCTGCTTTTCACCCCTCTTTTAAACATTCCAGGGGTGCGTGGGGGATGACGAAATAGAATATATGTTCTATTATTAAGGTATGGACGCATTGACCTTTCCTTTATCCAATCGTTTGATGGTGCACACTGCCCCGCACGTTGCTAGCGCGCTCATGCTTGAGCTCTCCGCGCGTCTCTCCGCCGCTGGCGAACTGCGCGTGCTGGATGGAGGCAACTGCTTTAATGTCTATCCGGTGGCGCGCGCTGTTCGGCGTTACACACCTGACCTGACCGGCGCGCTTGCGCGCATCCGCCTCGCGCGCGCTTTCACCTGCTACCAGATGGCGGCGCTGCTGGCGGAAACCCCGGCTGATGGCCTGCCCACCCTGGTGATCGACCTGCTGGCAGCGTTCTATGACGATAACGCACCGCTTACCGAAAGCCAGCGCCTGCTGGCGGACTGCATTCCCCACCTCAAGCGCCTCAGCCAGTTTGCACCGGTGGTGGTCAGCGCCAGGCCGCCAGCTCCGCTGTGCGCGGAAAAAGGAGTGCTGACGGATGCTCTTCAGGCGGCTGCCGGTGGTTCCTGGCAGCTGGAAGCGCTGCCTGCTCCTAAAATGCCGGCACTGTGGGAAGAGGAGGCCTGATCTATGGGGCGCACCTTACCTTCCATCACCCAGGCTTTCATTCAGGAGCAGAAGGCCTTTTCCCGCTTCCGCCGTGCCCTGCGTCGGGGAGACCAGCTTGCCCTTGATGATTTATTTGCCTCTGCCCGCCAGCATCTCTCTGCGGCTGCGTATGCCGCCCACGCCCTCCCCATGGAGACATTTCTGCTCTCCATGCTGCTTGAGCAGTATAAGGAGATTATGCGCCTGCGCCAGCAGGTGGCCGAGCTTACTGGAGACCTGGGTGCCTGACCACGTTGGCTGGCTGCTCGATCTCTATGAAGATAACCGTGAGGGCATTGTCCTCTGGCTGATTGGCGATGACGGGGAGCGCTGCCGCCTGCGGCAGGATTTTCCGGTCACGTTCTATGCCGCGGGTGATCCCGAGCAGCTGCGCGATCTGCAGTGTTACCTGCGGACCCGGCCTGAGAAACTGCGCCTCTACCGTGCCCAACGGCGCGATCTCTTTCATGATAAGCCACTCACCCTGCTGGCGGTGGAAATGAGAGCCCCCGTCCGCCAGCCGCGACTCTTTCAACAGATTACTCACCGCTTCCCCGGGCTGGATTATTACGATGCTGATCTGAACATTACCCTGCGCCACGCTGCCCGCTGGGGCACCTTTCCCCTGGCGCGCTGTTATGTAAGCGCGAACGATGAGGGTGTCGTGCGGGAACTGCGTGTGCTGGATTCTCCCTGGGACCTGGACCCCCTCGACGCGCCCCTGCGTGTGCTTGCTCTCAAACCGGACTGCGATCCGGCCCATGTCCAGCCCAGCGCGCTCATCGCCCGCCACGATGGGCATCAATACCGCTTTTCCATCCAGCCGGAGCGTTCACTGCTGATCAACCTGCGCGCCCTGCTGCGGCGGGTTGACCCTGACCTCCTGCTGACTGTCAGCGGCGACACCTGGCTGCTCCCGCTTCTGCTCTCGCTTGCCAAAAAGCACAATCTGCCCCTCCCTCTCAACCGCGAAGCGGGGCGCGGCGTGCTGCATAAGAAAGAGGGCACCTATTTCTCCTACGGGCAGATCATCTACCGCGGCCAGCAGATCCTCCTCTATGGGCGCTGCCATATCGACTGCCGCAACGCTATGATGTGGCAGAGTTACGATCTGGAAGGCGCGCTCGAATCTGCGCGTATCACTGCTCTCCCCATCCAGACCGCCGCGCGCGTATCGCCCGGCACAGGCATTTCTTCTATGCAGATCACCACCGCTCTGCGGAACGATATTCTTGTTCCCTGGCGCAAACAGCAGGTTGAGCGCCCCAAGACGGCCCTTGACCTGGTCCGCTTCGACCAGGGCGGGCTCGTTTACCAGCCCATCATTGGGATGCATTTTGATGTCGGGATGATCGATTTTGTCTCCATGTATCCTTCCATCATGGTGCACAGCAACATCTCCCCGGAGACGCCCTTCCCCGAACGCCTGGGTAGTTCTGATCATCCACCCAGTCTGGTGCCGCTCACTCTCAAGCCCCTCCTTGAAAAGCGTATCGCACTCAAACAGCGCTCTCTCAGCCTGCCAAAGTGGGATCCGCGCCGCCGTAAGGATAAAGCCCGCTCATCGGCCCATAAATGGCTGCTGGTGACCTGTTTCGGCTATCTCGGCTACAAGAACGCCCGCTTCGGGCGCATAGAAGCTCATGAAGCCGTTACCACCTGGGGGCGCGAAGCCCTCCTGCGCGCCAAGGAAGCCGCTGAAGAAATGGGTTTCCGTGTCCTGCATATGTACGTGGACGGCTTATGGGTGCAGAAGGACGGCTGCCGTGAACCTGATGACTTTCAGCCCCTCCTGGAAGAGGTTGCCGCCCGCACCTCCCTGCCCATCTCGCTGGACGGCGTTTACCGCTGGGTGGCTTTCCTCCCTTCGCGTGTGGATGACCGCCTGCCGGTGCCCAACCGCTATTTTGGCGTTTTCCAGGATGGCAGTGTAAAAGCGCGCGGCATTGACCTGCGCCGGCGCGACTCGGCGCCTTTTGTGGCCAATGTCCAACGTGAGATGCTGAGCTGCCTGGCGCATGGACAAAACTCCGCTGATCTCCAGCGGCAGGTGCCCGAAGCGGTAGATATTCTCCGGTGCCGGCTGCATGCTCTGCGCGCCGGTCGTGTGCCTCTTGAAGACCTGATTGTCGGCAAGAAGCTCAGCAAGGAACTCGCTGGCTACCGGGTGCTTTCTCCGGGCGCGCGGGCTGTTATGCAGCTGCAGGCGGCTGGTAAGTCCGTCCGACCAGGGCAGCGCGTGTGCCTTATCTTTACCCGCGGTGGAGCCGGTGTGCACGCCTGGGACCTGCCCCGTCCCCCTGATCCGGCCGCTGTCAATGTGGATTACTATCAGGAGCTCCTTCTACGCGCTGCCGCTAACCTGCTCCAGCCCTTCGGGCTGGATGAGGGTGCGCTCCTCATCTGGATGCGCGGCGACCTAGGCCTCCAGCTTGAGCTGCCCCTGCGTGCATGGCGCCGCCGCCGATCGCCCCCGGTCATTCGGCTTGATCCTGCGCTGTATCCCGCACCGCGCTCCTAATAGATAAGCGTGCTTATATTGATTGACAAATACCTTGTAAATATGCTTTTCGTTAAATTGAGTATATGACAATATAATTGGGTGGGACATAATATTTTAATATTCACTAAGAAATCACGGAACATTTCGCGAAAACCCAAATCCAGCTAATACAAAATAAGGAGCATTCAATGGAATTTTCTAACAAGGTGGTATTCATAACCGGTGGTTCAAGCGGTATCGGACTCTCCGCAGCAATCAAGTTCTCCGAGCTTGGCGCGCAAGTTGTGATCTTGGCGCGCGGCAAAGAAAGACTGGCAAAGGCCGTCCAGGAAATTAAAAGCATAGTTCTGGGCAGCTCTCCTCTTTCAATTACTTGCGATACACGCGATGAGCAAGGAGTTCAGGCAGCATTCAATCAAGTTACAGATAAATTTGGGCGGTTGGATATTGTTGTTAACAATGCAGGTTCAGGAAAATCTGCTTCAGTGGAAAACACCTCATTGGAACTCTGGCATGAGATGCTGGATGTCCACTGCACCGGGTATTTCCTGGTCGCCCGGGAAGCGGTTAAAATTTTTATTAAAAATAGAATAGAAGGTGTAATGGTGTTTGTCGTAAGTGACAATGCCATTCGACCCAGTAGAAATTTTATTGCTTACAATGTAGCCAAAGCAGGCGCTCTGCATATGGCACGTAGTATCGCTGATGAATGTGGGCATTATGGGATTCGCGTTAACAACATTTTGCCGGGAGCAGTATTTGGCCGCAGTAGTTTCTGGACACCACAATTAAGGGAGGAAAGAGCAAAGATTTACGGATTTGATCCTGCAAACCTTAAAGAGGAATATAAAAAGAACAGTGCTTTAGATGTAGTCATTGATTCAGATGAAGTAGCGGATCTAATTCTTTTTCTCTCATCGTCAAAAGCATCAAAAATGACTGGCTCTGTCCTCAGTATTGATGGCGGCGGAAAAGGGGGATATGTACGATAATATTTATAAATTGAATATTCTAAGGCGAAAGTACTCTCCAATTGATGGCGCTTCAATTGTAAAAAATAAGTCTATTCGTTCACTTCATAGATGTTTATTGTTCCCTCTTTTCCGCAGGCGATCAACTGCGTGCCGTCTGGTGAGAATGCCAAACTGTTAGCCACTTCCGCGCTGTCAAAGCGGAATACCTCATCGCCATGGGGTACGGTGAAGAACAGCACGCCTTCTTCCGTACCTGCTGCCAGCAAGCTGCTGTCCGGAGAGAACGCGATGGAACTGTAGTAGGTCGGGATGGCGTTCTGCCGCAGGATTTCACCGCTGTCTGCGTCCCACAGCGTCAGCAGTGTTTGATATTTACCCCCGACCATACCGGTCGCGGTTGTAGCGACAACCTTTCCGTCAGGAGAAATCTGCCTTGAGGTCACGAAATCCTCATGCGAAAGCGTTGGTCCCATTTCTTGTGTGGCAATGTCCATTGGCTGAACGATCCCGCGCGAGAACCACAACAGGGTCTTTCCATCCGTTCCAAACTTCGCGCTGTACACGGGAGCCGCGGTCTCAAACCCGCGCAAGCCGCCCATTTCCACGCCGCTGGTTGTGTTCCATAGGATTATCTCGATATCATACAGCGAAGTCATTCCGAGCTGGGTGCCGTCGGTGTTGAAAAATACGTCTGAAAAGTGGTAATCAGGCACGATGTTCAGGACATCCGTCTGGGTGGAGACATCAAATAAATTGATCTCTAATCCATCCTGGGAATATGCTACAGTTTTTCCATCCGGTGATGCGTCATACACAACTGTGTTTGCACCCGGCGCGAACTGGGCGGTCACCTCACCGCTCGTGCTGTCATACAGGGTGGCGCTTTCAGAATCCATTATCCATACTGCTGTGCTGTCATTTGTCCATTTTGCGAGAATAAAACCGGTGCTTACTGACTCGGAATAGACTGATTTCAGCGCTGCCGCGTTCTCTGATGTGATCACAACAGGTGCTGGTTCCTGCTCGGGAACTGGCTCGCTCGTTTCTGTGGGAACGGCCGGGGTTTGCTGGCAGGCGGAGATTGCCATTAAAACTACCACTATCAAACTTATTCTACTGATCGTTTTTTTCATGGTTCACCTCGCTTATATTATATTTTACAATTTTGCGAGTCCCAAGCTCTTCCATAGCCACTGTTCAAAACTGATACGTAAAGAATCTAGTAAACTGGCTTGTTGTTCTGCAACCCACTCACCGACGCTGTCCGCTGTTTTTGCTTTTTGTGCCTGCAGCCAGTACTGAAGCTTGGCTTGCATTCCTGCGCTGGCCTGCGCGGCGTTATCTTCCACGGTTTGTGTGACCGATTGTTTGATATCGCTTGGATGTCCGCTGATCAGCACAGGGCGCTCGCTCACCAGCAGCGCTGTGCTTCCGCCTGCGTCAACCGGCAGTTCAATTCCATCTTTATTTTTCAATGACGCACTGTCAGCAGAAAAGGCGTGCAGGTCATATCCATCTACACCGTTGATCACCATCGGCAGCGCTTTCTCTCCGTCCTGAGCGTACCAGGCCATCAGGGATAGCTTGCCATTGCCCCGGAAACGCAGGGCGAACGCGTCAGTGCCGGATGGCAGGCTGCCGCCTTCATACCTGCCGCCCAGAGTGTGTGACAAGTTTGCGTAAGTCTGCATTGCGATCAAACCAGGTATATTACTCAGCGGGTCGAAGGACCAGAATATCCGATCAGCTTCACCGAAGGACAGGTACAATCCGCTCGCGCGTGCCAAATAATCAGACGCGGTTACTTCCAGCAGGGTTCCGCGTGCGGCTGCATCAGCCTCCAGCAACTCATTTGAGAAGCGCAGATCATGCACCCACAGCTGCTTATCACCGGCTAGTTCTGCAAAATCTGCCACGGCGCGCAGACTGTCTGCGACTGGAATCCCACTCAATTGAATCGGCATGATCCCGCAGGAATCAATCGCTGCGTTTTCAGGGGCGGCGTCTAATTCCGGTAGGGACAAACTGATCACATCGAAAGCGTACCATATGTCCAGGTCATTCAGCGACTGAAGGTAATTGATAGGGTGAAAGGCACACTCGCCCGTGAATTCAAGTTCACCTAACAGGACAATGTCACTCGCCTGCGCGGATTTGATCACGCTGTACGCGATCTCCAACATATCTCCGTACAAAGCCGGGTCCGGCGTCGCGCTGGGTGATTCGGCACCGGGGAAGGTGACCATACCCCACTGCGCCGGGTCGTTGATCACACCGCTGATCTGCCAGTGGTCCACATTCCTGCCGAATTGCTGCACAGCCGCGCGTACATAGTTTTCCCAGCTTGCCAGCAGTTGGTCGCGGTAAACAGGCTGCTGGGGATATAAATGGCTCAAATAAACTGGTCCGCCGCTCAGGACAACTACAGGCTTTACACCGTGTTTTGCCAAACGGTTGAATAGCAAGTTGAAATCCGTATAACCATCTTGGCGGTCAACCGCCCACGCGTATGTGCCCGGAGACAATTCGACCGCGTCCCAGGGCAGGGCGACCTGCAGCATGCTCACCTGCGCTGCTTCCAGCGTGTCCATAACCTCCGGGTTCTGGTTGTTTACGGCGATCCATCCGCTGCTGTCGTCTATCCCCAACGCGCTCGCGCTTACCAGTAAACTGGCATCCGTGCGGAACCACACGAACAGCGCTGTTGCTGCGAGCAGGAAAACAATTGTTTTGAAGATAAAATTGCGCATAGTAATCTCCTGATGCACGCCTGGTTAAATACCAGAAGTGCATCTTTGTAGTTGCAAATCTTATGCCAAAAATTTTAGGAAGTTTATGGAGCCAACTGCTTGCCATGCAAACGGATCAATGTATACTAAGGTAAGAAGTTGGGAGAAAAATCTTCATGCAGCCCAAAAACGCTTCAACGAAAAATATGAACCTGCCCCAATTTGCCGTGCTGCAGCTTTCCGGCTGTGCGGGTTGTGAGGTCTCGCTGCTGAATGCCAGCGAGTGGATCGAAGAATTCGAGCTTGTATACATGCCTCTTGTAGTAAGCGCGTACGAGGTTCCCTGTGTGGATGTGCTCCTTATTTCCGGTGGCGTTCGTTCCGACGAGGACCTCTACAACCTGAAGCGCGCCGTGCGCTGTTCAAAGAAGATAGTCGCGGTCGGCACCTGCGCCATTTCGGGCGGTGTCGCTAATCTTGGCAACCGCGACGAGGTGCGAGAATTGTTCATGTCGCAAACCGAGCGCCGTGACCTGCCCCGCCTGCTTCCCAAGAGCCAGCCGGTGGATGACTTCGTCGATGTGGATCTCTACCTGCCTGGCTGTCCGCCGACCCCGGAACTGTTCATGGCGGCGCTCTTTGATGATAAAGAATTCAAGCCCTCGAGGACTGTCTGCCAGGAATGCGGGCGTAAAAAATTGAAAGATATGAAACCCAAACATCTTACAGGTTTCCAGAGCGGGGAGGTGGACCCGGATATCTGCCTTATCAATCAGGGTTATCTATGCGTCGGATCTTCAACACGTGGTGGATGCCGTGCTCTCTGCACCCGTCCTGGACATCCCTGTGTCGGCTGCCGCGGGCCTTCTGATATGCTCATTGAAAGGGATTCAACTGCCTGGCTGGAAAGCATCCAGCGCGTGTTTGCCGCATTGACGGATATTCCCACGGATGAGATCCGAGAAGCGCTGGTCTCGCCCCAACTTGCGTTGTTTTTATTCCAGTTCTCGGATTATGCCGGCACAGACCGCCCGCCGCGCCCAAAGGAAAAGGTGCTCTGATGACGACTCTCACATTCCCCTTATCCCGCATTGAAGGGCACGCGCGTGTTGAGATTGAGGTTCGCAACGGCGAGGTCCTCTCCACACGCTTTCAAGCGATGGAAAAGCGCGGCTTCACTCTTATGGTTAAAGGAGTGCCGGCGGAACAGATGCCGGTCATCGTCCCACGCATCTGCGGTGTTTGCTCCACTGCCCATCATGTCGCATCCGTCAAAGCGCTCGAAGATGCCTTCGGTGTCCAGCCGCCGCCCCTGGCAGGCACCATTCGCGAATTGCTCCTGCTTGGGCAGCTTATCCAGAATCAGGCGACATCCTTATTTGTGTTCACAATGCCGGACCGATTGGGCGTAGAAAGTATTTTTCATGTATCTGTTGAGGAAGCGGACAAGGGTGTACAATTTAATATAGCCAGGCGTGCGCTTATGGTGCGCCAATTGGGCACCGATCTGATCACGCTGGCGGGTGGACAGTTTATCCACCCGGTAAAAGCCGTGGTGGGCGGCGTAAGCAGTGGCGTCGATTCTGGAAAAGCCGCCGCTTTCCAGCAGCGCTTAGAAGCTGCGCTGCCTACCGCCTGTGAACTTGTTGACATGTATTGGGATATCTCCATGCGGATGAAAGACCGCATTGGCACATGGGGAGATGACCAGCCAGCGTATTACATCACCTCCACCCGACCTGAGCAGCCCAGCTTTGATACAGATATCATCCGTGTCATGGACCCCGCAGGTGATTGCTGCCAGGAATTTTCCGCAGCACAATTCAACGAACTTCTCACTTATGAAGAGACAGATTACTCCTATGCCGGGCGTACTTCCTACGAGGGCGGCGTTATGCGCGCTAATTCGCTCGCCCGCGCCAATATGACCCGCCGTATGGGAACAGAACTGGCAGATGGATACCTCAGACGGCTGCAGGAGGAATTCGGCACCCCAGCTCACCCTATCCTGCTCTTTGACCTCTGCCGCGGGATTGAACTCGTATATGCTGTCGAGCGCACGGTGGAACTGCTCTCCCTGCCGCTGAATGAGGAGGATACTGATGTGCCCTACACCCCGCGCGACGGTGAGGGTTGGGGACTCGTGGAAGCGCCCCGCGGACCGCTTATCCATCACTATGTGATCGAAAATGGGAACATCACCACCGGCGAATTCATTATTCCCACGGTGCACAACATGCTTGCCATCGAGCGCGCCCTGCGCGTGGCAGCCGAACGTTACATCACCACCGACAGCGTCAACCTCGAACTCGAGCGCGCGGTCGGTCGCGTCGTGCGCGCCTTTGACCCCTGCATCGCCTGCGCGACGCATTAAATACAAAACCTTTCTTCTTGGGAGAAGGGGAAGAGGGATAATTCATACTCCCTAATGATCTTCACCAGGCAAAGTGCTAATCAAATCGTCTTGTGAAAAAAACTAAACTCAACAAGATTATTCCTATGGAGAACTGATTTGATAAGCCAAATAATAATCATCCTCATAAACCAGCCTCAAGTTCTGGCAGTCTGGTTGGATGCGATCTTTAGCAGTGATGACATGCGTTAAACGTTCATCATGCTGAAGATACATCAATTCAAGACAGCTGCCGGTATCATGGAATTTGTTTGCGGCCAAAACTCGGTGATACCATTGAATGACATCAGAGCTATTGTATGGGATGGAAAAATAATCAATATAAACCGGCCTCAATGTGTTGGTACGGAAGGCTTCCATGTTGATAGGGACCAGAAAACGGTCACCTGAAACACTATATTCGCGAACCCACTGATATAATCCTGCCTCTCGTGAATTCCGGTATTGTTTGAATTCTTCATTCATTTGCCAGATCCCTGCCAGTGATAATATCACTATCATGATCAGGCAGGAAATTTGCAGGATGGATCGAATCCGTTCTTTTTTTATTAATCCGCATACCCACGTTGGGAAGCTGGCTGCCAATATGCTGCTGGATAACGGCACCAGCAGGGCGGTTGTCCGCCAGGGAAAAACAAGCGCAAGAAAGCTGTCCTTCGTGATGATTTGATAGGTGGATAATAAGAGCGTGCCTGAAAAAACAATCAACATTGGAAGAGCGATCCTTTTATGTTTTCGGATCAGGAGAATCGCGAAAAGGATCATGATAGTTTTGAACAGCACAGTAAAATCCAGCCAATAGTCTGTCAGCGTATGGTGTGGAATTCGAATTTCTGTTAGGATGCGGCGGGCTTCCGCTGCGCCTTCTGTTCCTATAAAATTATTGAAGATATAGAATAAGATGGGCACTACCACAACAAGGGCCATCCCCCCGGATAAGAGGACTTTTTTGAAATTCTTTTCCTCAGCTATTATGGCCAGCAAATACCCGATCGTCATTAAAGCTGAAGTGAATAAGTAAGTGGGGTGGATGCAGGCAGCCGCGGCTGCGAGAATGCATGCCCAGTAACCCTGGCCCTTTATAAATAAATATAACGATACAACCAGGAAAACCCCAAATACGCTTGGCTGAAAAACCATACCTAACAGGCGCTGGCCGGCTGCTCCTCCATCAAACAGGAACATCCAGTTCGTACCGAGAAATCTATTGAAAATAAAACGGGTTGCGGCCGAATGGAGGGTCAGGATAAGTGTAATAGTGAGAATAAACCTGGCAGTGTTTTCTCGAATGTGGAAGAACTCATCTAAAATTCCAAGTATCGAGAATAAGTACAGTCCCATTAAGATGGTGTAATAAAAATAAAACCAGGCTGGATTCTTCAATCCCTGGTATGTCCATTTGACCAGCATCGAGAAAAGAGGTGTTGGTTCTTTGGTATTTGCCAGCCAATCTTGACTTAATGAACCCAGGCCTGCTTTTGCCATACCATGCAGGAAATACTGGTTCTGATTCGATGTAAACAGAGGTTTCTGGGTATAAATCAAAACCATGAGTAAAGACAATAATATAAAAAGCAGAATATTAAAAAACAATCTATTCGAGCGATTGAGCAATATTTTTTCTTTAAGATTGGTCAAAGACCCCTTTAACTTCATAATCAATTTTCTAACCAGTCTCTATTTTCAAATACAGTCTACCATGCCCCCATTCCCTGATAATTTTTATCAGAATCTCTGAAACCAACCGTAAGCATGTCCCTCATTGGGGAACCCCCGCACTACCTGCGTGCTGTACCAGCCATTCCGGCTGCTGCCTGCGGTGGTTATGCTTCCTTCAGCGCGCGCAAAGTGACGCTGGCGATCTTGTTTTCCAGATCAGCCAGTTCAAGTTTGTTTTCGGCAACCATTGCCCGGACGCCTTCATTCTCCGCAACCAGGTCAGGGGGATAGTACTTGCGTTCGGTGATTTCAATTTTTTTGAAGCCCGCCTCACGCATTTTTTGCAGATAAACTTCCTCATCCAGTGCGCCGGACACACAGCCCACCCATGCGGATAGCTTCTGCGCCAATACCTCTGGCAGCCCGCCGTATGTCACAATGTCCGATATATTCAGCACACCGCCTGCTTTTAGAACGCGGTATGTTTCACGGAAAACCGCGTCTTTATCGGCGGAGAGATTGATCACGCAGTTGGAAATGATCACATCAACTGAAGCGTCCGGCAGGGGGATATCTTCGATATACCCGTATTGGAATTCTACGTTTTGAACACCCAGCTTTTTAGCGTTCGCGCGTGCCAGGTCGAGCATTTTCGGGGTCATGTCCAGGCCGATCACGCGTCCTTCCCGGCCCACCTTTTTCGCTGCGAGGAAACAGTCGATTCCTCCACCGGAACCGAGGTCAAGGACCGTCTGCCCGTGAGCTAGATCCGCAATCGCGGTTGGATTGCCGCATCCCAGGGAAATATCCGTCACGCTATCCGGCAGGCTGTTGATTTCCTCGGTGGCATACAGTGCGACGGTTTCTTCGGAAAGCTCGTTGGCTGAACCGCAACCGCAGCTGCTTTCCCCGCCGCCGCAGGATACGCTATTTTGTTTTTCTAATTGTTTATCTGCCAGGCTCCCGTATTTTTCCCGCACAACCTGTGTGACTCGGTTTTCCTGTTTGATTTTGTCTTCCATTATTTTCTCTCCTTTGGTATCATGGTTTTGAAATGTACTGTGATATATGCTGATGAAAATCACTCATTTTCGAATTTGGCCATCAGCTTTCCGCAGCAGGACACCACATTGTCCTGCTCTGTGCGGTAAAAAACCTGCTTGCCCTCCTTGCGGCTGGAAAGCAGGCCAAAGCGGCTGAGGATCTCCAAATGGTGGGAAACAGTCGGCTGGCTGAGGTGAAACGCCCCCACAATCTCGCTGACAGTTTTTTCTTCTTCCAGCAGCATCCCCAGAATTTTTTGGCGAGTGGGGTCAGCCAGCGCTTTGCAGAATTCAACACAGTTTATGAGATCAGCCATAACATATAGATATATATAAATATATCTATATAATAAAGTACAAATCAAAATTTGTCAATCAGGAAATAGTTGAAAGGTTTTCCAGGAAAATTCGGTATTAATTTCTGTTTCGAAATGCAGCCCACATTTGACCGTAGAATTTTTGCAAATTGAAGGATGGGATTTCACCCCTGTCTTTTATAGGTACAATCGGTAATTTGATTACTCCCCGATGATCTTCACCAGTACGTGTTTCCTGCGCCGTCCATCGAACTCGTAATAGAAGATTTGCTCCCAGGTGCCGAAGTCTAACTGACCCTCTGTGATCGCCACCACCACCTCGCGCCCCATGATCGTGCGTTTCAGGTGCGCGTCGGCGTTATCTTCCATTGTCAGGTTGTGCTTGTATTTGTCAGTCGGGGCGTGCGGCGCCAGCCATTCCAGCCATTCTTCATAATCCTGATGCAGCCCGTGCTCATCGTCATTGATAAACACGCTAGCTGTGATGTTCATCGCGTTCACTAGGCACAACCCTTCCTGAATGCCGCTCTCGTGCAGGCACTCGTTGACCTGCGGGGTGATATTCACCAGTCCCCGCCGTCTGGGGACATTGAACCATAGTTCTTTACGGTAGCTTTTCACTGTGTCTCCTTCGTTATATTTTCGCAAGTTTTCCTACTATTATCCTTGATATTACATTATTCGGGGATATGAATAATAGATACCGGGATTCCGGGGGTTTTTGGTACATTTCTGCGAAACTCTATTTGGGTTATTCCTGTGGATGCCGATGAAACGTAAATAAAAGTTTACAAGAACATATTTTTCTCAAGTAAATGAAAACTATTTATGCTATAGTAATAAATAAGCTGGATTCAAGTCTCAAGTGCAACCGTGATTATTTAAGAATACCACAGGAGA
>CAZBCD010000007.1:0-24701 GCA_964490205.1 uncultured Pelolinea sp.
CGCCTGTGGTATTCTTAAATAATCACTGTTGCACTTGATACTTGAATCCAAGACTAGTAAATACGCTCCAAAAAATAAAATTATGTGTTTACTAGAATTGATCGCAAGACAACCCTCGAGTTATTTAAAAAAAGAGAGAATATATACTTAGTATTCTCTCCTTCTCGTCAATTTTTTCTAAGACCCTACTTCATCAACAAGCTCATTACTGCTTTTTGGACATGCAGGCGGTTCTCTGCTTCATCAAAGATCGCGGAACGCCATCCAAGACCTTCTGTCTTATCCATCACATCATTATTAACTTCATGACCGCGATCTGCTGGTAGGCAGTGCATGTAAATGGCTTTCTTCTCGCAGGTATCCATCAATTCACTGGTGGTCTTCCAACTCTTGAACGAATCCATGATCTTCTGGGATTTATCAAAATCATATTCTCCGACCGGCGGTTTGAACAGGGTGAATGGTGCCCACGCTTTCGGATACACAGCGTGCGCGCCCTTGAATCCTTCCGCGAAATCATTCGTGATCTTGAACGATCCGCCGACATCCGACGCGTATGTCTCACATTGTTTGATGATATCCGGAGCGAGATCAAATCCCTTCGGGTGTGCCAGGGTTACGTTCATGCCCAGCATAGTCGCGTAAAGGATCGCGGATTGTGGAACCGCGCGCGGTTTATGCACACTCGGTGAATATGCCCATGACATGGTGAAATTAACACCCTTAAATCCGCCAAACTCTTCTTTGACAGTCAGCATATCCGCTAACCCCTGGAAAGGATGATAGATATCATCTTCCATATTCAGGATAGGTATATCCGACCAGCGAGCGAATTCCCGCATCAATGCGTTCGCTCCGCCGTATTCCCATTCCACCGGGTCCCCATAGCATCGGATCGCGATGGCATCCCCCATCCGGCTTAAAACACGCGCCACATCTGAAACGCGTTCTGTGCTGTATGCCACTTCTTTTCCTTCCATCGCGGGAGTGTAGATCTTTGTGGGATCCAGAAAGTGCGCGTGCCCCCCAAGCTGGGTCATTCCCGCTTCAAATGAATTGCGTGTCCTCAGCGATTGATTGTAGAAAAGCATGAACAATGTTTTTGATCGCAGCAGGTCATCATGGTAGATGCCTATCCCGTGCTGACGTTTTAACTCTTCTGCAACCTCTAAAATTGTTTTAATCTCCTGGGGAGTGAAATCAGTCTCAGCCAGAAAATCTCGTCCTGCAAAACCTGTTGTTTTCATCCTTCTTTTACCTCTCTTCCTTTTTTTCTATGCCGTAGGGCATTGATCACCATTATTTATGACTTTTTTCCATTTACTAATTTATTCTCTTAGGAAAGCCGTGCGTTTTTCTTTATCTCTCACAAATCTTTCAATTCCTTTCATCAGCCAATCAGGGGATAAATGGGCTTCATTGATCACTTCTTCTAATGTGCCGCCCGTGCGCCAGCGGTCATCCCAATCTGAGGAAAGGGCATATTTTTCTGCTGATGGATTGAAGATCCATTCATGCATCAACCAGCCCGCCTGGGTTGTGACTACTGTTGAATTCATCCAATCATAAGGAGTAAGGATCTCCTGCTGATATTCTTTGCCCTGGGCATGGAATAATTCCGGGCTGGTTGCGCAAACAATCTTTAAATTCCATCCTTTTTTCTCAATTTCCGGAAGGATTTTTATCATGTTTGCCATTGCGCTCGTTCCCTGAACGATCAGCGTACCGTCCTTTGACTTTCCCCGGTCATGCCCGCGGATGATATACGCGCCTTTTGCACTCTCAAAATGAGAGGGAATATTCAGTTTATCCCGGTTTGGGATCTCGATCTTTGGCCGTGTGAGGTGCAGAGCGATAATAGGTACATCCATACTGAGAGCAGCTCCCAGCATCACCGGTACCTCGTTATGTTCCCATGGATAAAGGTTTAATACGCTTCCTCTAGGGAATAATTGAGTTACGCCCGGCGCGAAGATTCCAAAATGCGTTCGGCTGTCGTCTGCGGTTTCGGGTCCAGAATGACCGGCAACCCAAATAACTTTTCCCATTTTCCAGGGACTATCCTGCGCCATTTGGCTGAATAGGCGGAACATGCCATATTTCAGATAAGAAAATGATCCATACGTGGAGCAGGCTCCAAAGAATCCGTTGAATTGTGCTTCCGGATTTTCAGCCAGGTTAGTAGCTGCCATACCAACCATCAGCCCGGCGTTGGCAAACTCTGTGATCTCCTGCGGCAGCAGCACGCCGTCTTCATTTTCATCAAGCCCGTACCAGCCATATCCCTTGAAATCCGAATAAGGTTGGGAAAAACCAGCAATATTCGTTGATCCCGCCAGGTCTGCCGAACAGGCGATGAAAAGTGGCCGCTGGTACTCATTCGCGCCAAACGCGTTCACCCACGCGCCCCATTTTGCCAATGCTGCCCGGTTGGCAACCATAGCGCCAGGTACCTCAAACAGGTCTTCAGGATAATTCCTAACATCATATAAACGCGCGTCTTTAAATGGGTTTTTCTTAGCAGTAAACTGGAAGCTGGGGATTTCTTCAGGGACGCTTTCACCAATTTCCACAAGTACATCTGCTAGATAGTCTACAAGTGCCTGGTCCTGTTTCAGTACGCTGATAACCACCTCCAGGTTGCGCTTGAATTCTTCCTGCTTAAGTGTTTCAGTTTCAGGTGCTTCCCCGCCAAAATTATCAAAAGACGTGTTATATTTTTCCGCGAAACTCTTCTTTGTCTCCCAGAATAACGCGCTGTTTGTCGAGTGGGGGGAACCGTGCGATTTATTATCATATTTCAGATACCCGCGGCCCTTGCGTGTCCTGAACCAGGCTGCTCCCGGTCTCTTTTCTGGGTTTTTATCATTCATTAATGCCAGCAGTGTTTCTGTTACGGCCTCCCATTTGCTGCCCTCCTCAGTACCAAAAACCCGCCAACCATGCGGAGCCAGCCAATCTTTTGGTGTCCCATAAACCACGTCGCTAACCCGGTGGTTATCAATACCGTAATCATTCCAATCCACCAGCATCACCAGATTATCCAGCTTCAATCCCCAGGCGGAATTCATGGTTTCATGCACCACGCCCGGAGTAAGTCCTGCTTCCCCTTCCAGCGCAAATACTCTCACCTCGCCAGCGCCCGCCCGTTTCAGCGCAAACGCTTCGCCAGCCGCTGCCGGACTGCCGTGCCCTGATGGCCCGGTGTTAAATTTTAGGAATAATGATTTCTCAACAACTTCCGCGTGTCCGGATAGCCCACCGCGCCTTCGGAATGTGAGCAGGTCTTCCCAATATAATGCGTTGTTATCAGCATGCGCGATTAAATATTTTTCATTCTTGGTTTGTTCATATTTAATGCGCATTACCTCGTTCAACACAGCCAATGTGCAGTATACAAGAGGTACAGTGTGCCCGGCAGCCAGGATGAAGCGGTCCGCAAACCGTTTTTCCGGGTACCGAATGTCCCAGCGCATCACGCCGCTCAGCATTGTGGCGAGCAGTACATGCACCTTTGAGCGTGATCCCCCCGGGTGTCCGCTCTGGCGGTAATTCAATATAATATCAATTAACTGATCAATCAGGTCTTTTGCTTTTTCCCAATGTGCGAAATTTCCAGATAGGTCACTTTTCTTGATTTCTTCTCTTTTTGCCATCAAACAGGTTCTCCAGTCTTGGATATGATATTGCTTGGAAATTTGGACAATATATTATCTGCTATTTTCCATATTTCTTCCAATGCCCACCAAATATTTTCTCCTTTTCCGGGGTAACTGGTGCAATCGGTTTGGATACCCACGTGATATTTAGGAAATGTTTCCAATAGATATTTTCCGTAGTTATGTTATTTCCCCATGTGCCGCAGCCTAGCGTTAGTGTGATCGGCATGCCATTGTCATAATTCCCGCTATTCCCATAACTTTGCGGTTGGTTAACCATAATGCGGCTGACGCTCGCTTGTTCACCCAGCGTCCGCACGTGTTCTTCTTTGGTCGTGTGGATCCCGCAGCTGTGCCCGGCACCGCTGTACGCAGTGATCTTTTGAATATACTCAATCGCATCCTGAAATTCTGAATACTTCCACACTGTAAGGACAATGGATAGTTTCTCACCGGAAAATAGGTCTTCTGGTCCAATTTTTTCACCCAGAACCATGATGAATTTTATATCCTCTGGCAACTCAATTTTTGCTATTTCTGCGATAATCTCAGGACTTTGCGCAACTATTTCCTTATTGAGATGTTTTCCATCCGGCCACATGGCTTTTCGTAATTTTTGCTTTTCTTCAGCACTGCAAAGGTACCCTCCGTTCGCTTTCAGCTTTTCAATGCAATCATTAAAAATGGATTCCTGAATTACAACTGAATTTTCTGAAGAGCATGAAGTGGCAAAATCAAACGTCTTGCCAAGGAAAATCTTATTCGCTGCGGCATCCAAATCCGCCGTTTCATCTATGATCGTTACGGCGTTTCCCGCCCCAACCCCATATGCTGGTTTTCCACTTGAATATGCTGCTTTTACCATCCCAGCCCCTCCAGTTGCAATAACCAGGTCCACTTCCCGCATCAGTTCCTGAGTTAGTTCGATTGATGGCTCTTCAATGCACTGAATCAGGTCTGCTGGTGCCCCCACCTGCTCCAAGCCCTTTCGCATAACTTCAACATTCAATTTACATGTTTTTTTCGCGCGGGGATGAGATGCGAATATCACCGCATTACGTGTTTTCAGCATAGGCAGACAATTACCTGGCAGGGTCGCGCTGGCGTTTGTAACCGGAGTCAATGCACCAATCACACCGACTGGTTTTGCGTATTTAAGCAGACCCAATTCTTGATTCTCTTCAATCAAACCGACTGTCTTTAAACCATGCAAATCTCGTAATGCGCCTAACGTTTTCTTTTGGTGTTTGACCAGCTTATCCTTATAAACTCCCATACCAGTTTCTTCAAGAGCTAAGGCAGCGCACTCTTTAGCATGTGAATATGCCTGCCAACCCACAGCAGCAACCATTTCATCAACCTGCTCCTGGGACCAAAATTCAATCTGCGCTTGCGCTTTTTTTGCTTTTTGTACTAAATTTTGAATCAGTTCGGACATTTACTTTCTCCTATAAAAAAATCAATCTAAAACCAAGTCTACTAATTTCACGCTGTCACCACCATCCACTGCGAATGCCTGTCCGGTGATAAAACTTGCCTCATCGCTAGCGAGAAACAATCCTGCGTATGCCAGATCGCTCGGTTCACCCTGACGCGCGTTTTTCGGCTGCCGGCGGATAAGTGGTATTGGGATAGGTGAGACCATGGGATCTTTTATTGCTTCATAAACGAATAATCCTGGCAGCAGGCAGTTTACCCGGATCCCATCTTCGAGGTAATCATTAGCCACGTTCTTTGCGAAATCGATCATACCCGCCTTGGTATATGCGTATAAGGGGTTAGCCATACGGCGCACATTCTCAGAAGCTGCGATATTCACGATCGCTCCCCCTTTTCCCTGTTTCAAGAATTGGATGACTGCGGCTTTGCTTGTGTTGTAGATCGCCGTTAGATTGCTGGTGATGATCCGTTCATACGCCTCGTCAGAAATTTCATGCAGTTTCTTATCCAGTTCTACCCAGCCCCCGCCAATATTATTATAGAGGACATCCAATTGCCCATACGCTTTCAGAGTTGTTGTCATCATTCTTTCGATATCCTCTTTGTTTGTCGCGCTGCCCTGGCATATTGTTACTTCGCCACCCTTTCCTCGGATCATCTCAGCCGTTTCCTCTAATACATGCTTCCTGCGCGCAACGATCACTAATTTCGCACCTTCTTGGGCGAATAACAAAGGTGCGCTGCGTCCCAAATGTTCTCCGGCGCCAACGAATAATACGACTTTATTCTTTAGCCGATCCATCTTGTTTCTCCTCCATCTCTCGCTTCATACGTATAGCTTCTAATAATCTTTCCTTTGTAACAGGTAGCTCTCTCATCCACACGCCCACCGCGTCATGAATAGCATTAACGATAGCAGGGGCAGTTGGTGTGATTGCCAATTCACCCATTCCTTTCGCGCCAAATGGGCCTTTCGGATGCGGGTCGGTGATCGGAATCGCTACGATCTCAGGTAAATCACGGAACCTTGGAAGACCTAAATCCTTAAATTTTAGCGATTTTGGTATGGAGTTCTCAAAATCAAAGGATTCACTCAACGCATAACCCATTCCCTGAATAGCCGCACCTTCCAACTGGCCAATCACGTTTTTATATATAAGTGGTGTTCCAGAATCATGCGCGGCGATTATTTTTAACACACGAACAGTTCCTTTATCTTCGTTTACAGCTACAATAGCTGCTTGGGCGCCGAAATCATACGCGAAATGCAACGGCGCATCCGGCACTTCTGGATACGATTCGCTGTGTTCAGGCGGTGGTTGTGTTTTAGGCGCGCTGTAACTGGATTTAAACCGAAATCGCTCCTCATGCTCAGCGAGATTAATTAAGCTTATATACTCCTGCCCGCTTTTAGTATCAACGAATTTTCCATGTCGGATGGCCAAATCATCGATAGATACATTAAATTCATCTGCAACTGCCTGCCAGAGGAGTTTCTTAAGACCCTCGGCGGCTATCAGCACCGCATTTCCCGATATGAAAGTTGCCCTCGAAGCAGTTGTCATACCACCATGTGGGTCATAACGCGTATCCCCAGTATGCACACAAATATCCGCGATAGGAACACCTAAAACCTTTGATGTAATAACAGCCATGACCTGATTGGACCCCTGCCCCATATCTGCTGAGCCGTGGCGTACAAGCAATTTACCATCCTTCTCTAATGCTACAACAGCTCCTGCATTATCCGGGATATTTACTCCCAGTCCCACATTTTTATACGCACAGCCAATCCCAACACCAAGCTTTTCATTTGCTTCAACTTGCGGCATTTCAGTTCTTGATAACTCTGTTTTTAGCGCCGTTAGACATTCAACCATTCCCGCACCCACTTCTTTTGTCAGGATATCACCTGTAATAGTTGCTTTTCCAAAATCCAGCGCATTCTTTAATCTGGTTTCTATGGGATCAAGGCCTAATTCATGGATCATATGTTCAAAATGAGTTTCTGCCGCAAATGTCACCTGCGGGCTCCCATACCCGCGAAAAGCGCCGCATGGATTGTTATTGGTATACACAGCATAGGAGTTTACTTCGGCATTAGGAACTTCATATGGTCCACAGGCAAACGCCATCATCCGAAATAGGACAGCTTCACCAGAAGAAGCATAAGCGCCTGTATCGCCGTATGCATTAATTTCCGCGGCAGTAAGGCGTCCGTCCTTTGTGGCACCAATCTTATAATACAGATCAGCTGCATGCCGTTTGTAGCTAACTAATAAGGATTCTTTCCTATCCCAATGGACTTTAACTGGTCTACCGGTTATCGCCGTCGCCAGTGCAGCATGTATCTGCCCGGAAACATCCTCCTTTCCCCCAAATCCTCCTCCTATATACATATGAACAATTTGCACTTTTTCTTCATCTATCCCTAATACTTTCGCGACCTGTGAGCGGTCATCTGTAGGCCCCTGGCTTCCAACGTAGATTTTTACGGTTCCATCCTCTTCAAGCTTTCCAATGCTTGTTTCTGTCTCCATATAGGCATGTTCAACAAAAGGAACTTTATACGATTGCTCGTATATAAGGTCAGCTTCTGCAAAACCCTTTTTAGTATCTCCCTTGGAAATATGGAAATGTTTGAGCACATTGGGCATATCCGGATAAACATCTTTCATCCGCGAATGAAGGACAGGCGCAGAAGGTTTCAATGCCTCAGTCACATTATGAATAACTGGCAGCGGATCTATTTCCACTTCAATTGCTTCCAATGCTACTTCTACTTGTTCCTCCGCCATACCGATCACCAGCGCCAGTGTATCTCCGACATAACGCACCTCTTTATCGCAAAACACCTGTTGATCAGGAGTTATCAACCCAAACACATTCTCTCCCGGTATATCCTTGCCGGTAAGAATGCGGACGATGCCTTCCATTTTTTCTGCTTTGGTGATATTAATCTTCTTAACTACTCCATGTGCCACATTGGCCCGAAGAGCTTTTGCATAATACATATCTGGGAATCTCAAATCATCAGTAAAAACGAGCTTACCGGTTAGCTTTTCTAGCATCATATATTCATTTGCTGTATCTTCTTCAGTCCAGGTGCTTTGCTCTTCTCCCCGCAGAATAGCTGCTGCATGAGCTATCGATTTGTCCATTCGGTTCAAACCAGCGCATCGGCAAATAACACCTGATATTGCTCTCTCTATCTCTTTTTGTGTGGGGTTTAGATTCTGATCCAACAATGCCTTCGCAGACAGGATCGCCCCGGGCGCACAGAATCCACACTGAAAAATTCCATCCTGAATGACTGCCTGTAATAATGGGTGCGGTGAGCCCCCATTAACTGCAAGGTTCTCGATTGTTTCAATATTTGCACCTGAAAGATCTGCCATCAATGCTTTACACGAGATCCTGGCTTTTCCGTTGATGATCACTTTGCACAAGCCGCAAGTACCCTCGCTATCGCACCCCTGTTTAGTACCTGTTAAATGAAGCTCTTCTCTTATGAAACGAACCAGCGGCCATGTGAAAAATCTCTCTTTCACCCGTACTTCGTCTCCATTGACAGTTATGGTTATTTCTTCCATTAGGCTCTCTCCCTCCGCATATGATCGCAGATCATTACCGCTCTATTTTATGAGTGATCGCCATGCCGGACCGCTTTTGGGCCACGGCATATCGAGTAAATCCCTTGTTTCCTGGCCGGCACGTTCGATCAGGTCTTCACGGGCAGCCAGCGATCTCTCAAGCACTTTTTCCTCATCCATTGAAACAACCTTTCCGGATTCCATCAGCACCTTACCGTCCACAATCGTGTGTATCACATCGCCTCCCCGCGCACTGTAGATCAGTTTTGGCAGCCATCGGCCAGCTGGAAGCAGATGCGGTTTTTTAAAATCTACAACAATCACATCTGCACCCTTACCTATTTCAAGAGAACCAACTTCATCATCAATACCTAATACTTTGGCGCCGTTGATAGTAAGCATTTCCAATAGCTCTTCTGCTGTCACTGCCTCAGCATCTAATTTGGACGCTTTTTGCAGCATCCCCGCCGTGCGTGCAACTTCCAGCATATCATAAGTGTAGCTGGCAGCGCCGTCAGTACCCAGCCCAACGGTGATCCCACGGCTTAGGAAATGACTGACAGGAGAAATACCGTACCCTAAATATGCGTTTGCGATTGGGCAGTGTACAACTTTCGTCCCTGTTTGCGCCATAATATCAATTTCACGGTCAGACAGCCATACAGCGTGGAACATGACCCCTTTTGGTCCTGTCAAACCCAGACTGTGGAAATGTTCTAGATCACGTTCGCCGAAATGGCGGATGGTATAAGAATTAATCTCGATCCAACCTGCCACATGTGTGCTTACATTAATATCAAGTTCTTTACTTAACACAACTACTTTTTGCATTAAGCTCTCACTGATATCTTCTGTTGAACCTGGTCCCACGGCTACTGTCGTCCGTTTTTTACCATGCCATGTTTCATAGAATTTTCGCGCTTCATCAATCAAGAGATTCTCACTCTGAATCATAGTCATTTCATCGCTATCGCTCTCAACACCCGCAAAAGTTTCATCCAGGAACCCAAACACCATTTGCGCGCGCATACCGGATTGATCGAAAATATCCGTGACCCGATAAATATTTTCCATATCGGTATGTAGATACCAATGGTCAGAGATGGTTGTGACGCCATTTCGGATCATCTCCAATGCAGCCAATGTTGCGCTTGCTTCCGCATCCCCAGGAGTGATCTTAGAAACCACCGGAAATAGGAACCGCCAATTCCATGGGTTGAAATGCATATCATATCCAAGTCCCTCGATCAGAGATTGATAAACATGGGAATGCCCATTGATAAAACCAGGGCTTACGGCACACCCTGAAGCATCCAGAGTTTTTTCTGCTTGTAGAGTTATTTTTGGTTTAATGTCGATGATCTTGCCCTCATCAATCGCCACATCACAATGCTCAATAACCTGACGTTTTGGATCCATTGTTATCACTGTTCCGTTTTTTATCAAAAGATCGATTGCCATTTCTTTTTCTCCAAATAGATTATTCTCTAAGTCAAATCACTGGCGGGAATATATTTACCCCATCCAGGCTTACATACAATTTTTTTTCCATTCCAGACAACTTTTCCCCGCACCAAAGTCTTTTCAACTTTTCCATTTATCTGCCAACCCTCATATGGTAAAGTTGAAATTCTTGATCCTTCTCCCAGATCAAGTACTCCCCAGATTTTTGCGGGGTTGAAAATCACCAAATCCGCATCCATTCCCTTTTCAATCTTCCCCTTTCGATCGTCTATGCCAGCTAATTTCGCGGGTGTAGTTGAGAGTGTTTCCACAAACCGTTTCATTGATATTTTTCCAGTCGCTACTCCCTGGTCAAACATCAGCGGTATTGTCATTTCCAAACCAGCAATACCAGGTTCTGCATCCTTCGCAGATGGGCGTTCCTTGGTTGGATTAGGTAATGCTCCTAGAAAATGGTCACTGATGATCGCATCAATCACTCCATCTTCCAACGCCTGCCATAAAATCACGTTATCCTTTTCTTTACGCAGTGCTGGGGTAACGACAACTCTGTCAGCTTGTGTAAAGAACTCATCTTCATCTAAGATCAAATAATGCGGAGCTGTTTCTGCGGTCACATCGGTTCCCCAACCTTTATACTGGTCAATCAATTCCACAGTACGTGCTGATGAAACATGACACACATGGATAGGCGCGCCCGCCGCCCGTGCCATTTCCAACATATGGGCTGCAGCGGCATTTTCCGCTTCTGGCGGATTGGCTTTGGTAAAACCCAGCGGATCATTCCAATCAACTTCCTGCAAAAGAGCCGGTTCCTCCATATGCACAACCAGCCGTAATCCGGATTCAGCCGCGAATTGGACTGATCTCCATAATACCTCCATGGGGGGATTTGACAGCATAAATACCTTGAACTGGCGCACACCGCAGCCACGTATTTCATCTAGATTCTCCAAATCCAACAGATCAATAATAATTCCACCGGTTAATCCAAAGTCACTGACGCATTCACCCTCTCCCAACTGAATTCTCTGCTCACATTGTTTTCTATTCGTTACGGTTTTAAATGGTGGCATATCTAAAACGGTGGTGATGCCTCCTTTCACAGCTGAACTGCTTCCGCTGAAAAATGTTTCTGCTCCATCTCCTATATGCGCGTGGATATCCACACCTCCAGGAAAAACATAACAATCGGATGCGTTACTGATTGGGAAGGAATCCTTTACCTTCTTTCCCGCAGGATATAAATCTTTTATTTTTCCATCTTCAATATGAATATTGATTTCTTGCAGCGCACCATTTCGCCAAACTTTCCCATTATTAATTAACAGCTTCTTTCTTTCCATTATTCTACTTAAGCGCTCCACCAGATAGTTTCTGCTGTCTTCCCAAGGATCCATTCCAAATCACTTTTACTAAATCCCAACTCATTCTTAAAAGCTTCTAAATGCTCCACATAGGACCAATGGTCATTAACAAAAGGATAATCAGATCCCCACATGCACCTTTTTGCTGAAAATGCTTCTTTAGCAGCAAGCAACAGCGGCCAAGTATCTCTATATGGTTTGGTTTCCTCAGAGAAATAGTTCAGTCCGGATAACTTAATGAATATATTGTTATTTACCGCTAGCTTTAGAAGGCTAATGAATAATCCATCCTTTGGGCAGCTCCCTTTCTGTGGTCTTCCAAGATGGTCAAGAACGAATGTGGTTTTTCTAAACTGACTTGTCAGGCTGCGAACCAAAGGGTAATAATCGGGTGTTAGCTGAAAACAAATCGGTATTTCAAGAGTCTGAGCTGTATGAATCAGCTTTAAGAAATTATCGCATTCCCATGTTTCATTCAAATTTAAATGCAGGTTTACACGCAATCCATCCGCGCCTTTTTCAACCAATCTCTGCAGATCCTCATTGGCAGAAGTGGAAGCTGGATCTATTAATATTATTTTCCTAAAACGCTCTTCATCCGCTGAACAAGCATCCATTAGATAAGAATTATCCCAACCATAAGGAGTTGGCTGCACAGCCACAGCTCGATCCACACCTGCTTGATCCATCACACGGAGAAAGTCCTCTTTCGGCGCGTCCCTTTCGGGAATATACCCACCGATAGGGCTCCATGGATATTTTATTACGTTCTGGGTCCACAAATGGATGTGTGCGTCGATTACCATTAAAAGCTATTCTCCAAACCGCGTACGATCCGATATCCCGTATCAAGATATGGGATATCAATTCCCTTCTCTTTAGCAATGCGCCATATATACCCACCAGTATCTTCAATCTCAGTTTTACGTTCTCGCTCAATATCCAGGAGCATCGCCTGCTTGTATCCTTTTCCTCCCCGGCTTTCCCATTCTTTCCCGTGCCGGATCACGTTCCGTATCCCTTCCTCAATGCTTCCTGTGCATCTGTCCATCACCTCGATTGTTGGGTAGTCCTTTATTTCAACGCCCAATGATTCAGCTACTTTGACCATATCGCGAGTGATCATCACCATCAAATAGGCGAAATCAGGTGACTGCATTACTTCAGTTTGTGGAAGTCTCGCCATCACAGCAGATATTGAGGAAGGAGTCCACCATATAACCTTGCACCATTCAACCCCTTCTATATCCTCGGACCCCTCACATGGAAGCCCGGCTTTATTGAACAATGCAGTTATTTTCTCCACAAATGGTGTGATCCCGAGAAACGGATTCCCTATCCAGGTGGGAAAATCATCATCTCCCCTTCGCACACTGCCATAATTGATCAGCGACCCTGCAACCCGACTTACGATCCGAAAGATTTCCGCTTCCGGATATATCTTTTTCAGTAAGTTTCCATGCCCTAACCCGTTCTGCACAGAAGCGACGGCTTCCACTTTCACATGCCGAATACTATGCAGGGCAGTTTCCGTGTCGTGGTTCTTGACCGCAACGATCATCAAATCCGCATCACTTACCTCATCAGGATTTGCCGTCGCATTAACTGGTACAGATAGATTGCCTTCTGGTTTTTGGATAATTAGCTGGTTATTATTATTTTCTATTGCATCAACGTGTGCCTGCCTTCGGAAAAGAAGGGTTACCTCAGCACCCGCGCTTGCCAAATAAGCGCCCACAAGTGCCCCCCATCCGCCAGCGCCTAATATGATGATTTTCACTTTCTTATTCTCCAATTTATAAGCTTTCTGCATAATGCACTTGAATATGATTCGGACCAGATATCTTATTGAATACGCAGAGGCTAATGATCATTTCTTTGGTTGATCTATACCTCAGCTGTGTTCAATTTTTTGTGTTCAGAAGCAGCCACTTTCTTCCTGCGTTCATCCGATATCGCTGAAACTAAGAGGACAATTAAAGTAGATATGTATGGCAACATCAATACAATCTGCGACGGAAATCCAAATTGCTGCAAGCGGACAGCCAGTGCATCCGTAAAACCGAATATCAGGCACGCAATCATGCTTCGCACCGGTTTGCTATTACCGAAATTGATAGCGGCCAGCGCAAGCCACCCACGCCCGGCAGTCATGCCCTCAGCAAACAGGGTGAGGTAAGACAGGGATAAAAAAGTTCCTCCAAATGCTGTAAACAAACCGCTGACAAGTAAGCCATAATATTTCATCTTTTTAGGATTGATACCGATAGATTCAGCTGCTTCCGGTTTTTCACCCACGGCTCTCAAATGAAAACCGAATGGTGTTTTATAAAGTATCAGGTAGACGATCCAGACACTCAGAAATGCAACATACACCAGCGGGAAATGTCCACTGACCAATTCACCCAGAAACGGAATACCCTTTATAAAAGGTATTTGAACTTCCTTGAACCCGATTATCAGATCGGATTGGTAGACACCAGTTGCATCCAGCATTTCCACCAGCAGATAATTAGTCATACCAGCAACAAAAATATTCATTGCCAGTCCAACAATGATCGCGTTGGCTTTCAACTCGAGATGGAGGAGGGCGAAAATAAGGCTTGCGGTAATGCAGGCAGCAACTGAGAAAAGCAGTCCACCCAAGGGATTGCCAGTCTTCACGCTTCCAACCACAGCAAAAAAGGCGCCGATAATCAGAAGAGCTTCAAGTCCGACATTAAAGATTCCCGACTGGCTGGAGAAAATCCCCCCCATCGTTGCGAAGAGGATTGGCGTTGTCATCCGAAACATTGCCGCGAATAATGTTAGTGTAAAGATGCTGCTAAGATCTAAGTTACCCATTTTGTGAGTCTCCTTCTAATAACGCGGATGAATACTGTGACCGTCACAAAGAATACGACAGTCCCTTTGACCATAACAACCACGGTTTGTGGGACGCCTGTTGCCGACTGCATAGCAAGAGCACCATTTGCCAATGCGCCATAAAATAGCGAAGCCGGGATTACACCCAAGGGATGATTCTGCGCGAGCAGCGCAATCATCATGCCGTCCCATCCATAACCGGAAGAGAATGAGCCAAGGAATCTTCCAAAAAATCCCATGACCATCACAGCCCCACCCAATCCCATAATTCCTCCGCTCAATGTCATAGCCAAAATGTAGCTTCGCTTTACTGGTATACCGGTCGCTGCTGCGAAATCCTTATTGAGTCCAACCATGCGCATTTCATAACCGGTTTTGGATTTAAAAAGAAACCAATACATACCAATTGCGATAAGGATGGCAAAGATAAAACCGATATTCAGCGTAGATCCCTGCACAAGTTTAGGTAGGCGCGCAGTGGCTTCCAGGACAGGTGTTCCAGCCATAGGTGCACCCGGATCTTTAAATGGAAACGCTATCAGGTATTCTGTAAAGCGGATTCCGATGTAATTCATCATCAAAGTTGTAACCAGTTCTGTGATATCCCAGCGCATTTTCAGGTAGATTACCGGAATTGCCCAAAGTGCCCCACCAAGAATCCCCGCGATCATGCATAAGGGAATATGGATATAGCTGGGTATCCCTGCCAGTCCAAATCCGACCAGGGCAGCTGTAAATGCGCCGATGTACAGCTGGCCTTCAAGTCCGAGGTTGATTACATTCGTACGAAATGCGACCGTTCCTGCAATTCCGGCCAATATCATAATCATGGTACGGTCGAGCGTGTCGGCAAATTTCAGGCCGTTGCCGAATGCCCCATTCCATAATGCCGCATAGGCGGAAATAGGATCTTTCCCGGATAGAAATATTACAAGAGCGCCGATAAGCAGTGAAACTGAAAGAATAATCAAATAATTAATAAGCTGTGTACCAGTTTCTATAAATATCCCCTTCCAAACAATTTTGTTGGTTTTTTTATTGGGCTCTGTCATCATTGAATTCTCCCAGTCCACCTGTCATAAGCTGGCCAACACGCTGGCGGCTGCCCTCGTCCCAGTAGCCGGCGTTGGCGATCCTGCCTTCATAAAACACCACAATTCGGTCGCTGAGCGCCAACACTTCATCCAGGTCTGCTGACAGAATTAGAACCCCGGCGCCGCGGTTTGCGTATTCAAGCAGCATCTGCCTGATTGCCTCTGTGCCTGCGATATCAATTCCACGTGTAGGTTGCGAAGCGATTACCACCTTCGCTTTTTCAAGCCCCAATTCCCGGCCGACAATTACCCGCTGGATATTTCCTCCTGAGAGATTACCTGTTTTGACAGTTACACCCGGGGTTGAAACCTGAAATTTTTTCACCAGCCTGTTGGATAAACCCAGGATTTCCTTCATCACCAATGATAATCCCCTCGAATATGGGCTCACATAGTATTCCCCCGTGATCATATTTTCCCAGATGGTCGCATCAACAGCAATCCCCGATCGGTAGCGGTCTGAAGGGATGAAAGCCACCCCGGATTCTCGGATCCCGCGTGTAGAAAGATTCTGTATTTCTTTCCCATCTATGGTGATCTTTCCTTTAATGATTGGTATCAAGCCCATAACCGCTCTAATGAACTCTTCCTGGCCGTTGCCGTCCACTCCAGCGACACCAAGGATCTCACCACAGCGAAGTTCAAGATTGACATCTTTTACTGCCAGCAAATCGCGGGAATCAAGGACACTGAGGTTCTCAATCCTAAGGGTCGGCTCTTTCACATCGGATACTGCCCGAATACGGCCGCCGATTGTTTCCCGCCCGACCATCATCTCGGCTAATTGGCTTTCATTCGTTTTGGATGTTCTTACCGTCCCCACAACTTTCCCATTGCGCATAACAGTTGTCTCATTGGAAATCTCCAGGACTTCCCTTAGCTTGTGGCTGATAAATAAAATGGTAATTCCACTATTCATCAGATTGCGGAGCATTACAAATAATTCCTTTGTTTCCATATCAGTAAGAACTGCGGTGGGTTCATCAAGAATAAGAATGTCTGCACCGCGGTACAGTGCCTTTAAAATCTCAGCCCGCTGCTGTTCACCAACAGAGGCATCCATTGCCAATTTATGCACATCAATAGCAAAACCGTATTTCTCTGAAATCTGTTGCACGCTCTCATGAAGTTTGTCTTCGTCAATAAACATTCGCTTTTGGGGTTCAACTCCAAGTACAATATTTTGTGCAAGCGTAAATGAGGGAACCAGCATGAAGTGCTGGTGTACCATTCCGATTCCCATTGAAATTGCTTCTCTGGGATTGGAAAGTTTTATTTCCTCCCCTTTGATATGGATTGTCCCGGAATCTGGCTGATACAACCCGTAGAGGATTTTCATCAGTGTGGTCTTCCCTGCACCATTCTCGCCAACGACCGCCCGTATGGTTCCTTCTTCAACCGAAATACTCACGCGATCATTAGCCGTTACATTAGGGAAAGTCTTGGTAATCTTTTCAACTGCGATTGCTTGTGCCATGATTTTTCACCGATCTTAATTAATTCGGATAGGTTGACAATAGATAAATAATTCTTGGGGCCTTTTCCCAGTAAATGATTTGTTCATTGTTTTTTGAAAAAAGGCCCCGTTTTTAGTTTAAAACTTTATTCTGGCCGCTCTACAACAATCTCACCGCTGGAGATCTTATCCTTGATGGCAGCGAGTTTGTCATGAATTTCCTGCGAAATTGCGTCTCCCATCGCTGACATGTCAGTGATGTCCATAACGCCTGATGTAACGCCATACCTGATTTCACCGGCTTTAAATTCACCGGCAAATTCGCGTGCGATCACATCATACACCGCGTTGTCTGTATATTTCAAGACTGAAGTCAAAATGTGGCCGGGTACTGTATCATCCCAGTTTATATCCGCTCCAATGCCGTAAGCACCGGTCTCATCGACCGCTTCAAAAACACCTACATCACCGGAAGAACCGCTGACTGTCATTACAATGTCAATATCCTGGTTTTGGAACATTGCCAGGGCAAGTTCTTTCGCTTTTGCGGGATCACGGAACGATCCTATATAGGAGACCACTACTTCAACTCCAGGGCTTATATATGCAGCGCCTTGCTTATAACCGCTGATGAAGCGGTTAACGCTCGGTACATCCATGCCACCCACGAAACCAATGACTTTTTCTTCATTCATGTTTTCGAGGGTTGTGTCCGATGTCATCGCCGCTGCTAAAGCACCTGCCAGGAATGAACCTTCCTGCTCCTGGGAGATCAATCCAACTACATTATCACCACCTGGATAGGAGTCAACCAGCGCGAAATGGATATCCGGGAACTCTGGAGCAACGTTTGCTACAGCATCCGACATCGTACCGCCAACGCCGACAATCAGGTCGTAACCTTCCTGCGCCGCTGTGCGGACATTGCGTTCCCATTCTTCAGGCTCTTCGCTCTCAAGGATTCTTTCCTCAAAGCCGAATTCTGCTGCGGCTTTCTTGTAACCCTGTCCTGCCAGGAACATGAACCCTTCCATGCCGATGCGGCCTGCTGGAACCAGCGCAACTTTCAGTGGTTCTTCTTCAACCACTTCTTCTACAACTTCTTCAACCACTTCTGCTGGTTCCTCAACTACTTCTTCAACCTCTGCGGGTGTGCAGGCAGCAAATACTAACGTTACTACCAGCATCCCAATTAAGATCTTGTAAAGTTTTTTCATTTTATTCTCTCCTTCATTATTTTTTTCAGCCAATTTTCTAATTCTTTTTCATACTCGATTTTATTTTTTTTCGCACCTCCTTAGTTAGGGTCTATTATCGGCTCTTTTTCTTTTTCACTCATCCTTTATGGAAGCGGCCAGTCATTTATCTTCCAGAGTTTGATCGCTTGTTCTTTGGATTTTACGTATACTTCTTGCTCATCAACTTTAGTAAATTCGCCATTATCCATTAGCACTTCACCATCAACAATGACTGTACCCACATCAGTCCTTTCGCAGGTGTTAACGATGTAATTGATCGCGTTTACTTTAAAAATAGGAACCGTTGAGCGGTCGCGAAGCAGCACAATATCTGCTTTCTTCCCAACTTCCAAGGAACCAATCGAATCTTCTAGCTGCAGCACTTTGGCAGCCTCTGTTGTCGCCATGCGCAGAACCTGTTCATCTTTCATCAATTCTGGATTCTCATACTTTATACGATGGATCATTTGCGCAGTTCGCATCACCTCAAAGTAATTGAAGGTCTGACCATCAGTGCCCAATCCAATCGTTACCCCTTCACGGATCAAATGCAGCATATCCGGCCAAAAACTGAATATCGCGTTCGATTCTGAATTGTGAGCTACCTTTACATCATATTCCTTGAAGATTGGCGGATCTGCCCATTGATCTATATAACTGCAGTGGAACAATATCAGGTTCGGGCTCAAGAAACCGATGTCTGCCAGGTAGCGCGTGGGGCGTTTCCCAAACCGCCGGCAGGTATCAAAGTGATGGTAGCGGTCGTCAAGGTGGTGCATCATATAACCAGCGTTAAGCTCGTCTGCTGTCTTTTTCACTTCTTTGAGCAAGTCAGTGGAGCATGTATAAGTAGTATGGACTCCAATTCGGCCCGTGATTCGGTCGTAATCCCGGTTGCGTGTTTTCTTGATGTGATTCACATTTTCCTGCAGACCCATTGCCGCGTTTTCTTCACTAATTCGGCCCGTCGTCTCAAAAGAAAGCACAGCACGGATTCCTGTTTCCATACATGCATCATCTACCGCGTCGAGTGCGCCCGGCAGCGCGTATGACCCCTCAGCTGTATCTGTTGTTGTCGTGATCCCGCTACGCATATGGTCCAGTACATTCGCGCGAGTACCAGCGTACATTACATCCTTGTCCACTTTGTCTTCCAACAGCGGCAGCCAAAATCGGTCCATCCAGGAGACAAATGAAAAATCTGGCGACTCAAATCCTGAATAAGGGATGCTGCGAACCACTGCACTGTAAAGGTGATTATGGCAGCTTATCATCCCGGGGATGATGATTTTCCCATGCGCGTCAATCTCCTTCGCCCCGGATTTATTGGATATTTTTGAATCGGGTCCGATCTCTTTGATAATATTATCCTCAACATAAATTGATCCATCTCGGATCACTTCACTATCCGGGTTCATGGTCACTATTAGGCCATTCTTGATCAATAGTTTTTCCATTATGTCTACCTCCTTTGCGCCTTAATTAAGTTATCTGTATTTTGAACTTTCAAATAAATCTATTTAGCATTTTTCTGCGCTGCTTCACGTAATTTGCTGATACCTGCAGTTGCGCCGCTCCTCAGGAAAACGATATCATTTGAATAGCAGATCATCTGCATCCCACGCTTATCCCATTCGATCAGCCAATCCAGGTTGCCGATATGGATTCCGCACGGTACTTTATGCTTCTTTGCTGAATCCAGAACAGTCTGAATGGTTGCTTCTAATGCCGCAAATACATCTTTGTCTCGTATGCCCATGCTCAAGCTCAGATCCACCGGACCTAGAACGCACGCATCCACACCATCTACTGAAAGCAGTTCATCAATATTTTCGATTGCTTTTTTCCGCTCGATTTGCAGGATGATCATCGGTTCTTTATTTGCCTGCTCTGTGAATTCCCATACATTCTGCGGAATGAAATCATTATGCCCTTTTGGCACGGAGCATCCTCTAACTCCAATGGGTGGATAATGCGTGTTTTCAATAATCCGCTCAACCTGCTCTTGCGTCTCCACGCGCGGCACCATGATTCCCATTGCACCTGCGTCCAACACACGTGCCATCAGGTGGTACTGGTCATCCGGAACGCGTACCAGCGGGACTACTTTTGTCCCGCGCGCCACTTTAACCATATCTGTAACAACTCCGATATCATTCGGGCCATGCTCCATATCAAAGAACATAAAGTCGCACCCTGCCTGTTCCATGATCAACGAGATGGAAGGCGATCGGGAATCCTGCGACATTGTTCCATAGATCGTTTCTCCTGCTTCTAGCTTCAATCGTAATGGGTTAGGTTTCATCTTTGATCGTTCTCCTTATATTCTTTCGGTTATTTGAATACTTCAGGGTTTGCCTGGTATTTCGGGGTTTCACCTCGAAGAACACGCAATACATCTTCAGCAACCATCATCCCCATCCGCCGCCTGCCCTGATCAGTGAAACTTGCCAGATGCGGTGTAAGCACCACGTTATCCATCGCAAACAGCGGGTTGTCATCTCCGGGCGGTTCTGGATCATACACATCCAGCCCTGCTCCGGCGATCTCGTTATCCTGAAGTGCTTTGATTAAGGCTGCTTCGTCAACTACCGGACCACGGGATGCGTTAATCAAAAAACCACCTGAGCCAAGCGCTTCTAGTACCTCTGCATTAACCAGGTGGTGTGTTGCCGGTGTTGAAGGCACATGCAGGGAGATCACATCTACTTCGCGCGCCATCTCACTTATGTTGCTGCAATAAATTGCACCCCACGCTTCAATTTTTTCTTTCTCAATAAATGGGTCGAACGCGTACACCTTCATATGAAGCGCGTCCCGGCACATTTCTGCGAATCGTTTGCCAATATTGCCAAATCCCACCAATCCTACCTTCGCATTCAGCAGCTCATATCCAATCACTTGGTCACGCACGTGAAAATTTCCCTTGCGGATTTCTCTGTCAATATAAGCTAATTTTCGTGCGGCAGCCATCATCAGCATGAATGCGTGTTCCGCAGTTGATTCTGTTGGTCCCAGAGGTGTATATACCACTGGTAATTTACGTTTTGTTGCCGCCTCTATATCAACGATATCGACTCCTACTCCGTGGCGCCCAATCACCTCTAACTTTTTTGCCACCGCGATTTCACCCGCGAACATTTTCATCCCAGCGCACAGGATCATACCTTCGATATCCGGCAGCATTTTTGTAATTTCGGCGGTGGAAGCTTTATACGGTGTAAGCACTTCCACTTCTTCAGACAAATGTTTGATAGCATCCTGATGGATCGGTTTATTGATCAATATTTTTTTCACAGTGTTTCCTTTTTAATCCTCTTTGGTCTTTACTTTCTCTAAAACACAGAGATTGATTATGAGTAATCAGATTTTATCTTTCTCAGCCGCCATTTTCATATATGGCAAATATTTCGCGGAAGAAGCTTCAATCAATGTGCGCATTGCTTCTGATGCTATAAATGGGGCCCGGTCGCGAATTGCTTTTGCCACAGCAAAATGAAGCTTCCAGCCTTCCTTTGTTAGCGGCAAGATTCTGAAAAGCATATCCAATACTTTAAATATTGCATCATTAATTTGCTCAAGGAACTGGTTATTTGCCATCTCGGAGACTAAGCGGTGAAAACTCAGGTCAAGGTCATGGTAGAGGTCATTGTTTTCCTCATCTATGTACTCCAGCTCACCATCCAGAATCTCAAATAATTTACTGATCTGCTCATCAGTCGCATGCTGCGCCGCCAGGTAAGCCAGTCCGCTCTCAATAATTCCACGCGCTTCAAAGAACATCTCCAGGTCCATGCTGGCCAAACCGACTGACACATCGATGATCTTCCCATAAGCGGTAAACGGCTGGTTGGATACATAGGTACCGCTTCCGTGGCGCATTTCCAGCACACCCATCGTTTGCAGCGACTGCAGGGCCTCACGCAAAGTAGACATCCCAACACCCAAAGATTTTGCTAATTCTCGTTGTGGGGGTAAACACTCACCAGGTTCCCAGAATCCTTCGCTGATCATCGAAAGGATTCGATCGATCGTTGCGGAAGATATTTGCCTTCGGTGGACAGGTACTATTGGGCCTTTTTCCATTTTCATTTCAAATGAGATGGTAAGTCCTCATGTGTTCTGAACACTTTAACTATACAAAAAAATTGTTCAAAGTCAATAGATTTAAGCAATTTTTAAGATTTATACGATTTTTTAAGGTTAAATTTACTGGATTAATTGTTCAGCTTTTATGGAATTCCGGTCCCTTCCCTTTCAATCGCACACCTTCCCTCAGGCGTGTGTATGCGATCTTGCTCGGATCCTCAAGGATGGCGCTCGGTGCGTCCACGTTGATGATCCCGCCCGAGATTGGGCCAAAATCCGCCCTGTAATGATTCGCGCTTTTTAGCACCAGAATTGCCATCTCGCTCGGTTCAATACCCACCACTCGGAAAAGTGATTGGTCCAGCGCCTGCATGCGGTCGGTTGAAACCACTATGCGAATATCATCAATCCGCAGCTGCGCCATCTTTCCCAGGTTCAACATCCGCCCTGTTACCATCGGCCCTGTCCCTAGGAAATCCCCATCATGCAGTTTTACAACCGTATATTCTGCTTCGTAAGGTGTATGACCCGGCAGTGAATGCCCTCCCAAAGCGATCCGCACCTGCGCGCCCTCTCCAGCCGCGTGCGCAGCTTCGGCTGCCTTCGGATCCCAGATCACGCCTACTGCAGCCTTCTCAACTCCCCTCTTCACGATCGCTTCCAGCAGCCAAACCGTGTCCGAAGGGCTGCCGCCCCCAGCGTTATCCTGCACATCCACCAGAATTACCGGTTTATCCGATGTCTTTGCCATTTGCAGCGCCTTTTCTACAGCGTCTTCGGGCGAGTACATCTCTACCGAGAACTGTGCTTCCCGTTCTTTCATTCCATTTAAAAGGAAATCCGCACTCTTATCAGCCATATCCTGGTTTTCCGCGTAAGTGAACACAGATGGTCCTGTGTGGGGCAGATCACAGGCGTTGAATCCCTCCATGACCGTTGCGGAAACTATGCCTTCCCATCTTTCCACCTCAGGCAGAAGCGCATATAAGGATTTTGCTGGCTCTTTGGATGTCGGTTGTGTGGTCGCAGGCATCAGGAATGGTGATTGGCGAAAAGCCTTGTATAACGCTTTTCCCTGTAGAACATGGTTCATCACCGCCGCACATCGCTGCCCATTTTCAAATCCATCCACGTGCGGGTACATCCGGTAGCCCACCATCGCTGTTGCCAGATCAAAGCTTTCCTTATTAATGTTGCCGTGCAGATCATATGAAACCACGATGGGAATATCCCCGACTATGGCACGTACCCGCCGAAGAATCTCTTCCTCCCCATCCTGCAGATCCCCATACACCATCGCCCCGTGCAGATCAAGGAATATACCATCATAGGGTTGATTCTCTTCGCTCGCCGCCTCAATCAATCCCATCAGGTGCTCAAACACATCTATCTTCATCGGCTGTGATGGTTCTGTCCCAATCCAAACCAGGGGCACAATCGAGAACCCGTACGTTTCCGCGTCTGCCATAAAACCGCTCGCCGCAATATTAATTTTTCTTGAGAACTGCAGCATCTCTTTCCCCGATAGCATTTCAGGGTAAAACCCGCTCTGGTTTAGAAAATTCTCCAGTGGAGTGGGGGTATTTGAAAATGTATTCGTCTCATGAAGAAACCCGGCTATTCCAATTCTCTGCATATGGACATCCTTCTATTCTTTTTGATCAATAGAAATTTCTTGTATTCAGTTTTTTAGTATCTTGAATTCAAGTATTATACAATCACGAATTTAAACGATTATAAAAAATAACATTCCTGTAATGAAAAAACAGGAATATAAAAAAAAAGAACCTCTGTATCGATGAGGTTCTTTTAACTTTTAATCTAACTCATTAAATTACGCCCGAATAATTATGGATTCCAGGATACATTTTTATAACTTCAGCGTTGTGCTTTGCGATTGGATCCAGTTGTTTTATTCAGTTTCACTTTCTTTGATCACTGCGATCTGCACCTTCTTTTCTTCGATCAGTTTGTTATTCTTCTCAATTTCTTCACAGAACGCCGTTAGCGTTGGATCCTTAATCTTTTTTTCAGTGTAAAGAACCAGAACTGCAGCGCTTATCTGGGGCGCAATCTTTTTATTCGTGCTCTCAAGTTGACTGATCTCGCGATTGATCCCTATGATTTCAACTGCGTCAGTCGCCTTATCGCCGGCTTTTTTCATGCCCGTGAGGATATCATCAAAAACATCGCTTGCTTTTTCACTGGCTTTCTTTGTACCTTCTTTCAGGTGATCAATTACAACCTCTGCTTTTTCACCAGCTTTCTTTGTGCCTTCTTTTAGGTTATCAATCACAACCTCTGCTTTTTCACCAGCTTTCTTTGTGCCTTCTTTTAGGTTATCAATTGCAACCCCAGCTTTTTCGCCAGCTTTCTTTGCCCCTGTGAATCACCAGTAATAATGTCACCATAAATTCACCAGTAATAATGTCACCA
>CAZBCD010000008.1:0-24181 GCA_964490205.1 uncultured Pelolinea sp.
TCCTGTGGTATTCTTAAATAATCACGGTTGCACTTGAGACTTGAATCCAGCAGATTACAAAAAGGAAAAATGTATGCGTAATTTGTATTAAAAGGAAAGAAGTCATCTCTTTCGAGCATTTGATTACTTCAATTTACTTATACACACTCCATGCAGAAAGAAAATACACGCGATGGGGAAGAAAGACAAAAAATGTGTTTCTGCTATATGGTTTTTTGCGCTTCTCCTTTTGTTACACCAGCAATGCTGATTAAAGCCAGCGCCAGGAAGATTGGACTGACCAGCATCAGCAGGCTGTATGCTCCACCGCTGAACTGGATAATCAAGCCATAAACGATTGGCCCTAGAATAGCAGCCATTGTTGAGAATAAGTAATAAAGGCCCGTGTAGGTTCCCACACGCTCGGCTTCCGTCATATCCACAACCATTGGCAGTGAATTAACATTGATTGAAGCCCAGCTGATACCAGCGATCATCAATATGATGCCGATCACAGGAATTTTGCCGAGCACCGGCAATTCCGCGATTAATATGTTCAGGGTGTTGATCGGCAGGAAGAACATCAGGGCAATGCAAACAGCCATCACCAGGATTCCTGTCATGATCGTTTTACGCCTGCCAACTGCTGCGCCAATGTATCCAGCGGGCAGGGAGAAAAGAACGAAGAGCAGTGATAACTGCCCCAACAGGCGGGCCGCGTCTGATTCTGGGATTCCGAGATGGTTCTTACCATATAGGGTGAAGAATGCTTCAATCCCGTTGTAAGCAATGAACCAGAAAAATATTGCCAATAAAATCCTCACGGTACTCTTATCCTCATCCTTAAGGATCATCTGGATACTATCTTTTAAATCAGGAGTTTCTTTAGAGGATTCAGTATATTCCTTTGGTTCTTTGATGAAAATGAACACCAGAATCGCGGAAAGTGTCACCAACCCTGCACCCAACAAGAAAGGATAATTGGGATTCATTTCATAGAGAGTAGCTCCTCCGAGGAAAGCGATGATAGCACCGATTCCTCCCATGAAGTTGATGATCCCATTTGCCTGAGAACGATATTTGGAGGGGGTGATATCCGGCATCAGTGCCACGACTGGTGTACGCCAGATAGCCATACTTAGAAGAAGCAGAGTTGCCGCCAGGAAGAAAAGGAATAATGATTGCGAGATAGGGAGCAGGATAAAAGCTATTGCCGCAATCGGAGCGCCAACCAGAATGAACGGCATCCGCCGGCCGATCCGTGTTCGCAGCCGATCTGACCATGAGCCAACGGCAGGTTGGATGAGCAGAGCAGCAATGTTATCCAGTGTCATAAAGAACCCAATAAACCCGGCTGCCATGAGGAACCGGTCTGCCAGGAAAATGGGGACAAACGCGTTGTAAACACTCCAGATGACACTTACGCCAAAAAATCCCAATCCCAATAAAAAAGTCTTTCCGATATTAAATTTCATGTTTCACCTCTTATGATATTAGTTATGGTCGCTGGAAGACTTATTTCTTCCTCACGCATGATTTCCTTCAATATTTCGATATCAACAGCATCAAGTTTGAACAGTTCTGCCAGATCCGGCCTTTTCTGCAGTGTGCGTATCCATGCCTGCTTCCGCCGCCACCGGCTGACAGCCTGGTGGTTGCCGGAAGTCAAAATATTGGGTACTTCCCAATCCCTGAAAACTGCAGGCCGGGTGTAATGTGGATATTCCAACAGCCCGCTGGCGAAGGTATCATCAGATGCGCCGTTGGGTGCACCTAAAGCCCCGGGCAGCAGCCTGGTGACTGCTTCCAACAGAACCAAAGCCGCAAGTTCTCCGCCGCTCAGCACATAATCTCCGATCGAGATCTCATCGGTGACCAGATGCATCCGCACACGCTCATCCACACCTTCATACCGCCCACATAAAATGATCATCCGGTTCGTACCAGATAATTTATCGGCAGCTGCGTGGGTGAGCTGTCTTCCTTGCGGCGTCATCAACACAACCGGGCATTTTCCAGATTCTTGTTGGATGTCTTCTACAGCTGCAAAGATTGGCTCGGTTTTCATCACCATCCCGCCGCCACCGCCAAAGGGCGCATCATCAGTGGTATGGTGTTTGTCTACAGCCCAATCGCGGAGGTTATGCAGAGTGATGCTGATGATCTTATTGGTGATAGCCCGCTGCATGATGCTGGTCTGGATATAAGGCATAATCACGTGTGGGAATAACGTTAGTACATCAAAATGCATAATCTCATTCTATCTTATTTCAAACGAAAAAACTTTAATTGATGTAATAGGAAAAACAGGATAAAAGTGGGTATCAATAATAACTTCTTGACGCTTATTCCTTGCAGGTGATAAGATAAGCGCATGCAAATTAAAGGTAGAAGGTGGAATATGCGCCAGCCAAGGCGGCGCTCAAACCTGTTTAAAATTCTTATTCTAGTACTTGTTGTGGCGTTCCTGGTATATGTGAACATCACTATTGAACCGCTTACACCTACTTTATTCCTGCCCTCACCGACACCAACCATATCACCAGAAACATATGTAGCGGAAGCGGAAGAATTAGCTTCGCAGGGAAAATATTCGCTGGCACTGCAAGCGTATGATAAAGCAATTATGGCGAATCCTCAAAATCCAACAAATTACATTGCTTCCGCGCGCCTCAATGTTTATGGCGGAAAATACGACCAGGCAATTGAGAATGCCAGTAATGCCGTACTGCTCGATCAAAATAACAGTATGGGGGAAGCTCTCAAAGGTTTCTCGTTGGGTATGCAGGGTAATTATCTGGATGCTGAAGCATCTTTGAATCGCGCGATCGATTTGGATCCCAGCAACTCAACCGCATACGCCTTTTTATCTATTATGCTCTCTAATAAGATCTTAATAGGAGATGAAGTGCTTGGTGATTTGGATAAATCCATAGAGGCGTCCCGCACTGCAGAGTCTATCGCTCCCACCAGCCTGGAATCGCATTGGGCGCGCGGGACTGTTTTAGAGATCACAGGTAATTATGATGAAGCGATCAGTCAGTTAGAGGGAGCAGTTGCGATTAACTCAAATATCGCTGATCTGCATATTACACTGGGTAGAAATTATCGTTTCTTAGAGCAGTATGACCTTGCGGTAGAAGAATTTACGCGTGCCAATGCGCTTAACCCGGGCGATCCACAGCCCGAAACGCTTATTTCCCGTACATATTCCAGTATCGGTGAATTTGGGAAAGCCATTCAATATGCAGAGCAGGCAGTCGCAGATGAACCGGAAGATCCCTATCTGTATGGCAACCTTGGTGTGATGTATAAACAGAATTATGAATTCAGTCGGGCTATTCTTATGCTTAAATTGGCTGTCCGCGGCGGAATTACTCCAGAAGGAACCTCGGTAGAGGGCTTGCTGCTGACCTATGGGCGCATCGTCGAGTATTACTACAATTATGGACTTGCGCTTATGGAATTGGGCTACTGCGGTGAAGCGATCGATATTGCCCAATCTATTCTCCAGAGCATTAGTGAGGATGAGATCGCGATCTATAACGCGAATTTCATCCTGGATCGTTGCTATCAACAGATGAATGATCTTCAGCTTTCCAAGTTACCGACACCAACGATGATCCCAACCTGGACCCCACAACCTTCACCGACGCCTACCCAAGCACCAACCGTGGAACCAACTCCCACCATATTGCCTTAATTTTTGACAATGTATATTCCTAAAAAAAAGCCGCTGTTTCGAAAGAATGTGAAAGAAACAAACCCATATAGTGTGGCAGCTATGCTGGGTATCATTCTGGTCATGCTGATTGTTCTGCGCAGCCTTAATCAGGGTGAGGTTACTCCCCTGTTCATGCCTACACCAACCCCCACTCGCACCTTAGATTCCTATGCTGGGGAAGGTGAAGTTTATTTCACTGCGGGTGACCTGGATAGATCCATTGAGGCATATCAACAGGCAGTTGCTATGGATCCAAGCAACGTGGAATTACAAGCAGAATTTGCGCGGATTATGGTGTACTCTTCCACACTGCTTACAATTGACCAGGAACGGATTGAACGCCTTGAGGAAGCACTCATCACGATCAATAATGCTGTTGAGATTGCTCCGGAAGATAGTATGGTTCATGCAGTAAAATCATTCGTCCTCGATTGGCTGGCAGGGAACAGTGCTACCCAGGCAGAAAATGAAACTCTCCTGAATGAAGCTGAGCAGGAGGCGATCTACGCGATCCAAATTGATAACCAGAACATGCTTGCGCTGGCTTATTATGCTGAGGTCCTTGTTGACCAGAAAAAATGGATCCAGGCAGAGCAAAATATCAACGAAGCGGTTACACGAGCGCCAGAACTGATGGATGTTCACCGTATCAATGGGTATGTGCAGGAATCTTTAGGGAACTACAGCCAGGCGATCAATGAATATAAAGAAGCCATTCATATCAACCCAAATCTAACGTTCATCTATTTGCGTGTAGGAGCGAATTACCGGAAATTAAAGCAGTATGAAGCTGCGTTGGAATATTTTGACAAAGCTGCTACCATCAATGAACAGCTTGGTGTATACGATTCGATCCCCTTTTTCTCGATCGCAACCACATACACTCAGATGGGTGAATTTTTTTCTGCGGGGTTGAATGCTCGTAAAGGATTGAATTATGATCCGGAAAACGCGGATGCCTTTGGAAGGTTAGGGATTGTTTATCACCGCTCGAGGAATTATGAGGGTGCAATTCCTGCCTTCAAATGTACTATCCGGGGGTGTACAGCAGAAGAAAGTTGTGAGGTACGCCAATGTGACTCGGGAATAGATACCATGGTTGCTGTAGAGGGCCTTCCTCTTACAGCAGGTACAGTTGATTATTACCTCACTTATGGTGCTGTTTTAGCAGGTATGCACCGGACATCGAATGGATTTTGTGAGGAAGGAATGGATATTTTAAAATTGGTGAAAAGGGATTACAGCGGAGACTCGATCATCATGCAGAACGTGGTAGAAAGTGAGACGATCTGCAACAGTTATGGTTATTATTAATTATTAAAGATTTATAAGATTTCTGATAGATTCCTTGACTTATCAATAAAACCGGATTAATATAAAATTATTAGCACTCACACTTGTTGAGTGCTAACATATTGAAAACTAATCTAAACGGAGGATTATATGGCACTAAAACTCAAACCCTTAGGCAGCCGATTGGTTGTTGAACCTGTCGAACAAGAAGATGTTACAGCATCCGGTATCGTACTGCCAGAAACGGCGAAGGAAAAGCCCCAGCGGGCAAAAGTATTATCAGCGGGTCCTGGCGATCGTGATGAGTCTGGAAAGCGCATTCAAATGGACGTCAAGGTAGGAGATACAGTTCTATTTGCTAAGTACTCTGGCACCGAGATCAAGATCGATTCCAAAAAACTCTTGATCCTCAAGGAATCAGATATCCTGGCTATCGTTGAACCATAATCTACCAAAGAAATCGGAAATTAAATATATAAAAGGAGTTACGTATGGCAGCTAAACAATTAGTATTTGGAGAGGAAGCTCGCAGGAAACTGCGAGATGGTATTGATGTTCTGGCAGAAGCTGTTGCTACAACATTAGGCCCTAAGGGGCGCAATGTAGCCCTGGACCGCAAATTTGGTTCTCCGACCATCACACACGATGGTGTGACTGTAGCGAAAGAGATTGAATTGGAAGATCCCTTTGAGAACATGGGTGCCCAGCTGCTGAAAGAAGCAGCCACCAAAACCAATGATATCGCTGGTGACGGCACAACTACATCCACGGTATTAGCACACGCAATGGTGACTGAAGGTCTTAAGACATTAGCAGCAGGCGCAAACCCCATGATGCTCAAACGGGGTATTGCAGCTGCTTCTATAAAGGTCGCAGACTCGATCAAGAGCCAATCGATTGAAATCTCCACCAAAGAGGAAATTGCCAATGTTGCAACCATTTCAGCTCAGGATCGCTCTATAGGCGACTTGATTGCAGAAGTGATGGACAAGGTTGGCAAAGACGGCGTTATCACCGTTGAAGAATCCAAAGGGCTTGAATTTGAACAGGAATATGTGGAAGGTATGCAGTTCGACCGTGGGTATATTTCACCTTATTTCATAACCGATTCCGAAAGCATGGAAGCAGTGATCGAAAATCCTTACATTCTAGTCTATGACAAGAAAATTTCAGCAGCACAGCAGGATCTGATTCCTTTATTGGAAAAAATGATGCAAATTGGCAAGCGCGATTTAGTGATTATCGCTGAAGATATTGACGGTGAAGCATTAGCAACGCTTGTGCTCAATAAATTGCGCGGCACGTTGAATGTGTTGGCAGTCAAAGCCCCGGGTTTTGGCGACCGCCGCAAAGCAATGCTGCAGGATATCGCTATACTGACCGGTGCGACAGTTATCTCTGAAGAAACCGGGCGCAAGCTTGAAACAGCAGAAGTTGTCGACCTGGGCCGTGCGGAAAAAATTGTGTCTGATAAGGACAACACAACCGTTATCGGCGGTAAAGGTGATGCGAAGGCTATCAAAGGCCGCATCGATCAGATCCGTGTTGAAATTGATAAGACCACCAGTGATTACGACCGTGAGAAATTGCAGGAACGACTGGCAAAACTCTCCGGCGGCGTAGCCATTATTCGTGTTGGCGCAGCCACTGAAACTGAGTTGAAAGAGAAGAAACATCGTGTGGAAGATGCCCTATCCGCAACCCGAGCGGCTGTTGAAGAAGGTATTGTCCCTGGCGGTGGCGTAGCCCTCCTGAACGCGATGAAAAAGATTGTTAGTCTGAAGCTTGATAGTGATGATGAAACCACAGGTGTGAACATTGTCCGAAAAGCGCTGGAAATGCCCATGCGCCGAATTGCTGAGAATGCCGGATTTGATGGTTCCGTGATCGTTGAGAACGTTCGACAAAATCAGGCAAAAGAAAAGAACACCAAAATTGGTTTCGATGTCCTCCTGGAAAAATATGAGGATATGGTCGGTGGCGGCGTGATCGATCCCGCTAAAGTGACCCGCGGCGCTCTGGAAAATGCAACCTCCATAGCGGCGATGATCCTGACAACCGAAGCATTGATCACTGACGTACCGGAAGAAAATCCTCCGGCAATGCCAGCTCCCCAAATGCCCGGTTACTAAACCAAATGTGATTAAACAGGCCGTTTATGAACGGCCTGTTTTTATTTTTCTAGCAGATACGTTATAATTTTCCCCGTGATATTTCAAGAAAAGAACAATCTTACATTGGCTCTATCGGTAGTACTCATCCTGCTATCCTCTTGTTCATCCGGGCAGGAGAGCAGAGATACTGATACTCCAGTTGATGTTGCTAATCCAACGTCTACTGAAGCTCCCCTCGCCGCCAGGGTGAATGGTGAAGGGGTTTTATTGGCAGAATATGAAGCGGAGCTGAAACGATATCAGGTGGGTATAGAACAGTTAGGTGAGCAATATAATCCTGAACTGGCAAAACAGGAAGTGATGGATGATCTTGTCGCCCAAACCTTATTTGCCCAGACCGCTGCCGCTCAGAATTTTTATGTTGATGAGGTGGATCTGCAGGCAGAAATTGATCAGTATGCGGAAGCCGCAGGTGGACAGGGTGTTTTGCAGACATGGATTTCAGAAAATTTTTATGATCAAGATAGTTTCCACGCAGCTGTTGCACGGGATATGGCTGTGATATGGGCACGCAATTATCTCATTGCGCAGGTACCGCAAACCGCAGAACAGGTACATGCCCGACAAATTCTAGTGAGGAGTGAGAATGAAGCCATTGGTATCCAGCGTCAGCTTGAGGTGGGTACTTCATTCAAATCCCTCGCGTTTTCATATGATTCGCTCACTGGCGGCGAGCTGGGATGGTTTCCCCGTGGATACTTACTGCAACCAGAGGTTGAAAATGCTGCTTTCTCACTACAGCCAGGACAATACAGCGGGATAATCCCCACCAGTTTTGGTTACCATATCGTGGAAGTGATTGAGGTAGATCCTCATCATTCCTTATCACAGGATGCGCTGCTCTTTGTGCAGCGGCAGGTATTGGAAAATTGGTTGGATGAGCAGATCACACAAAGTACGATAGAAATTCTGACGCCTTGAAATTAATGCCGGCTGCTTATCTCGATCCATTCAGAAGTAGATAAAGCCTTGCCTATCCGCGAAGCGGGAAAATCGAGTATTTTTCCATTTTTGAAAAAATCAAAATTAAACTGCGTCATTTCGCCGCTTTTCAAACCGGGCACAGGCATCAATCGCGCAGTGAGAGGTTTATTTAACCGAAGGGATAATGCTGCGATATCCATCAGCAGCGCTTCAATCTCATCGGCTGTGGTATCACCGGGTAGTGGTACGGTATCCAATCCGGTTCCGCATACTGCAGAATACATCAGCAGATCCTTTACGGAAAAACAACCTTCCACACTGCGGTCAGCTAATGTGCTGTCCTCTAGAACTGGAAGCATCAACCCATTAAAGCCAGCTTTCTGCCATTTTCCTCTGTCCAGTGTTTCTGCCAGGATTGCTGCGGCGGATAAGGAACCCATCATTCCAATACGTTCAACACCCAGGTTTTCCATCGCCCGCGCCAGTGAACACCAATCTTCCGGGTAGGGAGCGAGGGAAAAATCAAACCCTTTAAAAGGTAATTCCCATTGTAAATTCATTTGGCGGATTATTGAGCTTAGTTCTTCATCCGCCTGGTGCATATGAGCCAGCATATTGCTTTTTCCTTCCGAAATCGTTTTTGCGGAATGGAAAGCATCGATTGCTGCATCAGCCGCTTCAATCGCTATAGCAAACGCGGGCTGTGTGCCGTAGCTGTAAGCCGCTGGAAAGAAGGGAGTAAATGGCTGTACATTACTTATGGCACAAAAGCGCAGGTTTGTAAACCCATCTGGAGTGATGGAGGCTGCCTGTGTGATGATAGTTGCGCATGCTTTTACTGCTTCTGTTGAAATTCCCCTATGGTGGTGGGTTAGTATTCCAGTAGAAAAAACATTGCGTGTAGCAGATAAAATCTTCGGCACGAGCTTAAATTCTTCTGGGTGGTTGATCCGGGCAGGCCCCACCGAGATGTAATTGAATCCTTGGTCCAATGCAGATGATTCCACATCTTGAATTGCTTGAACCGCAGTTTCTGGCGTTGTGTATATCCCAAAGGGAACTGTTGCCAAACGAGTGGTCTGGACTTCCCAACCAATAGAAGTAAATTGATTTTTCAACTCCTTAATTTGCTGCGCTAATCTTGGGATGGATTTGGATGATTGGCTGCCCGGGTGGTAAAAGCAGGTGATTGAGCGAATTTTCATTTGTTTATCCTCTGGCGTTTTATTTCATATATCAAGATGCTGGCCGCAATTGCTGCATTGATTGACTCCATAAGTGATCCCATTGGAATTGAAATTGCTTCATCCCCGATCTCCCTTAAATTATCACTGACTCCCTCTGCTTCACTGCCGATTACAATACATATTGGTTTGGAGAGATCAGCCTCCCAGCAGGTCTTTAAGCTGTTGGAATTAGTGAGCAAAATCGACAAATCAAGCCCATTTATACTCTTGCAGAATTTTTGAATATCCTGCGCGCCCATGTATCGGATTGGTATGTGAAATTGCGCACCCATTGCCGCGCGCATAACCTTTGGCGAGAAAGGATCGGTTGTTCCGGGCGTGAGCATGACAGCCCCAATATCCATCGCTGCTGCTGTACGCAGGATCGTTCCCATATTACCAGGATCCCGAATGCCGTCCAGTACAAGCACAGGGTCGACCTTTTTCTGCAATGGCACCTCTGGGTAGGGTGCCGCCAGCAAAATGCCCTGAGATGTTTTAGTATCCGAAACTCTGTCCATCAGATCCGCGCTGACCTCTTCCGCGTCATAGGATAGCGCCTGAATTTTGTGAACGACCTTTTTCCCTCGTTCCGAGATGCGATCACTGTATAGGCAGAAATTGATGGCCGCGTTTGCTGCCAGGGCTTCTTCTGCCAGCCGCACTCCTTCAACAATCATCATACGGGTCTGCTCGCGGTGCTTCTTTGCACTCAATAATTCCCGGGTAATTTTTATTTTGGTATTTTTTACTGATGTGATCATTGTTCTCTACTGTTATTGAATTGATCATCGAAACTGCCAGTGAAAGTGCTTAGTTTCCCGGCATCGAAGAGAACCAGGATGATTCTTTGAATGGATTGACCGTGTTTTTCAATGCAAAATGAAGATATTTCTTCCATGAAAATATCTGCTGCGGATTGCCTCCGCTAATTTCCTATCCTCATCGCCTTCTCCCCATACCGGTCCTACCGCGTGAATGACAGATTTACATTTCATCTCACCTGCTGTGGTAAATGCGGGTTGGTTGTAGCTGATCGGTCCATGCGCCTTCACCCACTTCCTGCTCTCTTCCTGAATGGTCTGCCCGCCACGTTTTACGATTGCAGCTGCCACGCCACCGCCGTGCTCCAGGTGTTTATTGGCAGCGTTCACGATCACATCTGTATCCATACGGGTAATGTCTCCAGCATGGATTTCCAAGGTGATTCCAGAAGGAAATATTATTTTCCTTTTCTGATCGGAAGCGCTGTTCTCCATATACATATTCTAACAAAAATGAAACAGGGCAGTTAGGATAATTGCCCTGCAAAGGTAAAAAAGGGTTGAAGAAGTCTCTAAATTGCTGCCTTTGCTTTTTCCACCACATTCGAAAATGCTTTCGGATCGCGAACGGCGAGGTCCGCTAACATCTTACGGTTCAGTTGGATGTTAGCCTTTTTCATAGCGTAAATGAATTTACTATAGCTGAGACCATTAGCACGGGCTGCCGCATTGATGCGCGTGATCCAAAGTCTGCGCAGGTCGCGTTTGCGGTTGCGGCGGTCGCGGTAAGCGTACCATAAACTTTTTAGCATGGTTTCGTTCGCGCGTTTAAACAATCGGTGGCGTGTGCCGAAATTACCTCTGTTGTGTTTTAGAACTTTTTTGTGTCGTCGACGGGTTACGGTACCACCTTTTACACGTGTCATGTTTCACTCCTCTGCAGACCCCTGGGCGCCGGTTCTCGAACCAGTTGTGAGCACCCAACGGACGCAACTATACAATCTTATTTCTTTTTACCAATATACGGTGCCAATCTCTTGACGCGCTTCTGGATACCTTTTCCTTCAACGGTTACCATTTCGTCCAGCATACCTTTTGCCCGCTTGGACCGATTGCGTCGCAGGTGCCCTTTTCCGCCTTTTGTGCGGACAAGTTTGCCGGAGCCGGTGACACGGAAGCGCTTGGAAGTCGCTTTATGTGTCTTTAATTTGTATTTCCCTTTTTTTTTCTTCTTCGGCACGATTAATCTCCTATCGTTAAATAATAAAAATAACGCCTAATAGGCGAAGGCAAATTATACCAGAAAATTTGTGAAGAATTGTTGAGAATAATCGCAGTAATGACAGATTGAAATAGATCAAAAAAGCGGTAATTATTTCGCTTTTTTCACTTGCTTCTCTTCTGCTTTTTTTGCCTGTTTTATATTCTTATCTTGTTTCTTTTTAGATGATGCCTTCTTTTCTTTTTCCTTTAGAGGGGCAAGAATTAGGTTCATCGCACGCCCTTCCATAGATGGGGCTATTTCTATTATGGCAACATCTTTTAATTCTTCAGCGATCTCTTTCAGGTCTTGCAATGCGATCTCAGGGTAGGTTACTTCACGCCCGCGAAATCGGATAGTGACCTTTACCTTCATCCCTTTCTCCAGCCATCCGTGCGCGTTCCGCACCTTGAAACCACGGTGATGCTCGTTGGTTTTCGGGCGCAGCCGTATTTCTTTCATTTCGATCTTGGTTTGGGATTTCCGAGCTTGGCGATCCTTTTTATTTTTCTCGAAAATATATTTTCCCAGGTCTAAGACTTTGCATACTGGAGGTGATGCATTGGGGGCGATTTCGACCAGGTCTAATTCGGCGTCCCGCGCGATCTTTCGCGCTTCGGCGATCGAGACAACTCCCAGATTCTCGCCGGTATGGTCGATCAGGCGGACTTTTGCCGCCCTGATGTACTGGTTGGATCTTACTTTTGATGATGTACTGATATTCTGCTCCTTATGAAAGTATAAAGCTCATATTACCATAATAATTGTAGTCTGGATAATAAAAAAGCAGGATTGCTTTCCGAAACTGAAGTCCTGCTTTTTATTAATTTGCATTTACGCTTTATCTGTAATGTCTTGCTTCGCTTTTGCTATAAAATCTTCCAATGGTATTGGTCCTGGGTTCTCGCCAGAACGCAGGCGCAGCGCCACCTGGCCGGATTCTATTTCCTGGTCACCAATGATCAGCATATAGGGTACTTTCTGTTTTTGTGCGTCGCGGATTTTCGCATTCATGCGTTCACTGCGGCTGTCCAGATGCGACCTGATACCGGCGGTTTTAAGTTTTTCCACGACTGTTTGTGCATATTCCAGTTGCCGATCCGCGATTGGGATAGCCATTGCCTGGATTGGTGCCAACCATACAGGAAACGCGCCGCCATAATGTTCAATCAAAATGCCAAAGAAGCGTTCCATGCTTCCCATTAACGCGCGGTGCACCATATATGGGCGGTGCTGTTGGCCGTCTTTGGCAATGTACTTCATATCGAAGCGTTCTGGCAGGTTGAAATCGAATTGGTTGGTAGAAAGCTGCCATTCTCGCCCAATGGCATCTTTTACTTTCAGGTCAATCTTTGGGCCATAAAAAGCGCCGCCGCCTTCATCAATCTCATAATCAAGCCCGGACCGGTCCAGTGAACCCTTCAGGGCAGCTTCAGCTGCTCTCCACCGGGATTCTTCCCCTACAGACTTTTCCGGGAGCGTGCCTAAATATGCCTTGAAATCCTCAAAACCGAATGACCGCAGGATATGCAGGCAGAAGTCGAGTACGAAATCTATCTCATCCGGCATCTGTTCCGGGGTGCAGAAGTGGTGTGCGTCATCCTGCGTGAAACCCCGCACCCGCAGAAGCCCATGCAGAACACCGGAGCGTTCATAACGGTAAACGGTGCCCATTTCAGCGAACCGCATTGGCAAATCGCGGTATGAGCGCATCTGGCTTTTATAAATATGTACATGGAAGGGGCAGTTCATTGGCTTCAGGTAATACTGCTGCTCATCAATATCTATCGGAGCGTACATATTCTCCTTGTAAAAACCAAGGTGGCCGCTTTTTTCCCATAGTTTCGCTTTGCCGATATGGGGTGTGTACACAAAGTCATATCCTGCTTTTTCGTGCTCTTCACTCCAGAAATTTTCCATGATCTTGCGTATCTTTGCGCCTTTCGGGTGCCAGAGGATCAATCCAGAACCTACCTCGTCCACGCTGCTGAATAAGGCCAGTTCCTTTCCGAGCTTTCGATGATCGCGTTTTTTTGCTTCAGCCAGCAAACGTGTGTATGCTTTCAATTCCTCTGGTTTTTCCCATGCAGTGCCGTAAATCCGCTGTAGCATGGGGTTTTCCTCATTCCCACGCCAATATGCGCCGGCGATATTTAATAGTTTGAACGCTTTGGGGTGTATTTCTCCCGTTCGCTTCACATGGGGACCGCGGCAGAGGTCAATGAAGTTGTCGTGTTTATAGATGCTCAATTCCTGCTTTTCACTAATCGCGCGCCCATGCTCATCCTGTGCGCCTGATTCCAGATCATTGATCAATTCAAGCTTGTAAGGTTGATCATTAAATAGTTTTCTCGCTTTCTTCGCGTCAGCGACTTCGCATGTAAAAGGGAAATCTCCCTTGATGGTCTCTCGCATGCGGGCGGTGATATCTTTTAGATCATCTGGTGTTAGTGGTCGAGGGAGGTCGAAGTCATAATAAAACCCGTCTTCAATGGCGGGACCAATGGCGATTTTAGCGTCCGGAAATTTATCCAGGACTGCCTGTGCCATCACATGCGCGGTAGAATGGCGCAGCTTGTAAAGTTGTGATTCTTCGTATTTATCCATAATCTTTTCAGTCATTTTTATCTCCTATCTTTACTATCCATAATACAAAAACCGCCCCGATCTGGGGCGGGAGTTTATCTCACGCGGTTCCACCCAGTTTAGCCGACCAATTCGGCTATCTCTGTATGATCGCTAACGGGATCAACCGTTTTCCTTACTAAAGGCATATGCCTTGTTCTGGTCAAAACTCACAGGTGGTTTTCATCGTTTTCTGCTGGGAGGAGCTCTCAATGCGTCGTCCTCTTCCCTGTCAGCATACCTGCCGGTTACTTATCCTGATCGCTGTTTTTGATTATGAGTGGGCGGTATAGGGCTCGAACCTACGACCTTTGCGATGTCAACGCAACGCTCTAACCAACTGAGCTAACCGCCCGCAGATTGTTATTATAACTAATTCAAATTGATTTTGCAATAAGCCAGAAATAAATTAGGGATCAACAAACATTCCCAAATATTGTATTAGTAATCGGTTCAACGATGATAAATACATTTGATTTTTTTAGTGAAAGAACGGTACAATGGAATAAGGAATAGGAGGTAAGATGGAATTCATTTATTGTTTGATTCCCCTCGTTGTTGTTGTCGTGTTTTTACTATTTGCTGGATTACGGATGTTATATCAATTTGAGCGCGGTATTGTGTTCACATTGGGTAAATTCAGCAATATCCGCAGCCCCGGCCTCACCTATGTGCTGCCGATTATTCAATCCATGCGCAAGGTCGATATGCGTATCAAGACTGCTGAGATACCCAGGCAGGAAGTGATCACCAAGGATAACATTCCGATGCTGGTGAACGCGGTTGTGTATTACAAAGTCATTAATCCAGAAAGTGCGATCATCAAGATCGAGGACTATATGTTTGCGATCCGCCAGTATACGCAGGCAGCGCTGCGGGATGTGATTGGTAATAATGATATGGATGTCTTTTTGCAAGAAAGAGAGAAGATCGCCGGCAGCATAAAGGAAATTGTTGATTCAGAAACATCTGAATGGGGCTTGGACGTTGAATCTATCAAGATCCAGGAAGTGGAGCTTCCCGCTGAAATGAAGCGTGCCATGGCAAAGCAGGCAGAAGCGGAGCGCAACCGCCGTGCGGTGATCATTGCCTCACAGGGTGAGTTATCCGCGTCTGAAAACCTGCGCAAGGCGGCAGAAAACTTGTCGAAGAGCAAAGGCGCCCTGCACCTGCGCACACTCCAGACCATCAGGGATATTGCTGCAGATCCATCTGAGAAGATCGTATTGTTCCTTCCGAGCGACTTGGGAGAAACGATCTCAAAGATCACTGGTAAGAAATAGCAGCACCATGCTGGACGATAAAAACCGGTATTTACAGATCGCGTTCAATTATGATATCCGAATGGTTGGGTGGCTGCTGCCGCGCATCCCGCCAAGCGGTCGGATTCTAATTGAAGCGGGAACACCGTATATCAAAAGGGAAGGGATGGCGGGTATTCGTTATATCCGCAGGTTATGGCGGGGGCTTATCGTTGCGGATATAAAAGTTGCGGATGGCGCTCTGGATGAAGTGAGTATGGTGCGGGCGGCTGGTGCTAATGCTGTGACTGTATTGGGAAACGCTCCTCAGGAAACCCTTAATTTATTCCTTGAGGCGTGCAGTAATTACGGGCTTATCTCAATGATCGATATGATCGGGGTGGAAGATCCTCTGAAAGTTATTCGCCGCCTGCGTAAACCACCGGATGTTGTCGTGTTGCACCTTGGGCGCGATGAAGAAAGCACAAGCGGCAAACTTATCCAATATCGCCATGTCAATCGCGTCCGCAGCAAGTTCCCGGTTCTAATTTCAGCGGCAGGCGGTGTGGATATCAAGCAGGCCCGCAGCGCGATTTTCAATGGCGCCAATATTGTGGTTGCCAACATTATCCGATCGGGCGGTATCTGGCGGGGTATTTTTGCAGCTGATGATATTGGCGAGATGGCGCAGAAGTTCTTGGATACAATCAGGTAGATAGACTGAAATCTATAAAGAACCTTCAAGTCGAAGGTTCTTTTTTTATAGGATTATTGGCAACCGAATCATGATTGGAGTTGAGTGGTGAAGACGGAATAGTGTGAATCGCCTAAGGTATACTTTTACATATTCAGACAGGTTAGAAAGAAATGGCCAAAAAGATACATGAAATGAAAGAGCAGTGGGAAAAAGAGACTCTCACTCCGGTTATCAAGAAATATCCTGAAAGGAAAGAAGCTTTTACATCGTCTTCTGATATTGATATCCCCCGTGCTGCTCTTCCAGAGGAGCAGGATTTCTCAGAAGATATTGGTTTTCCCGGCCAATTCCCTTTTACGCGCGGTGTTCAACCCACCATGTACCGCGGCCGTTTTTGGACCATGCGCCAATATGCCGGATATGCTACTGCGGAAGAATCCAATCAGCGCTACCGTTTCTTGCTGGATCAGGGACAAACTGGACTATCTGTTGCCTTTGACCTGCCTACACAGATTGGATATGACAGCGATGACCCGTTAGCAGAGGGTGAGGTGGGGAAAGTGGGTGCGGCAATTTCCTCCCTTCGCGATATGGAAAAATTGTTTGATGGAATTCCCCTCGACAGGGTATCTACAAGTATGACCATCAATTCACCAGCGGCAGTTATGCTGGCAATGGTTGTGGCGGTTGCGCAGAAACAGGGAGTTGATGAAAGTAAATTACGGGGAACAATCCAAAATGATATTCTAAAAGAATACATTGCCCGCGGTACTTACATATTCTCTCCAAAGCCATCCATGCGGTTGATTACAGATATATTTCAATACTGCCAGACAAATATCCCCAACTGGAATACAATTAGTATTTCCGGGTACCATATCCGCGAAGCTGGTTCCACTGCTGTGCAGGAGCTGGCTTTTACTTTTATTGATGCCATCGCTTATGTGGAAGCGGCAGTTGATGCTGGCTTGAAAGTGGACGATTTTGCGGACCAGCTTTCATTTTTCTTTGCCTGCCACAATAATTTCTTAGAAGAGATCGCCAAATTCAGGGCAGCCCGGCGTATCTGGGCCCGCCTCATGCGCGGCCGATTCGGCGCCAAAAATCCCCGCTCACAAATGATGCGTTTCCACACTCAAACGGGTGGTTCAACACTTACTGCGCAGCAGCCGGAGAATAACATCGTCCGAACGACCTTGCAGGCATTAGCTGCTGTACTGGGTGGAACCCAATCCCTCCATACCAACAGCATGGATGAAGCGCTATCGCTTCCCACTGAAAAAGCAGTTCAGATTGCGCTGCGGACACAGCAGATCATTGCACACGAATCGGGAGCAGCTGATACGGTCGATCCCCTTGCTGGATCTTATTATATTGAGCATATGACGGACGAGATCGAGAAAGGTGTCAACGCCTATATTACCCGCGTGGATGAAATGGGTGGAGCGCTCGAGGCGATAGAAAATGGGTATATTCAGCGTGAGATACAGGAATCCGCGTATCGCTACCAGAAAGCGGTAGAAGTAAATGAAGAGATTGTTGTCGGAGTCAATGCCTTTCAGAATGAGGAGGATGTAAACCTTGAAATGTTAAAGGTAGATCCTGCCCTTGAAATCAGCAGGCGGGCAGAATTATCACATCTGCGTAAGATGCGCGATCAGGATGCGGTCAATCATTTACTTTCACGTTTAAAGAACTCGGCAGAATCTGATGCGAATCTCATACCGCTTTTCATCGAATGTGTGAAGAATGAAGTAACTTTGGGAGAGATCTGCGGAACTCTGCGCCGAATTTGGGGTGAATACCAGCCCCCTGTGTGGGGTTGAGCTTCGGGAATATAAAATGGCAAAGATTAAGAAATTAAACCATGTAGCGATTGCGGTTAACGACATCACAGAAGCGCTGGATTTTTGGGAAAAAGCGCTGGGCATCAAATTGGATCATGTGGAAGAGGTCCCATCACAAAAGGTGAAAGTAGCCTTCCTGCCGGTGGGAGAGAGCGAGATTGAGCTTGTTCAGCCCACCGCGGAGGATACAGGAACCGCTAAATTCCTTCAGGCACGTGGAGCTGGTATGCACCATCTTTGTTTTGAAGTCGATAATATTGATGAGATGCTGGCAGATTTAAAGTCAAAGAATATCCGATTGATCAATGAAGAACCCTTGGTACTGGAAGGGCGAAAAATGGCATTCATCCATCCGAGAAGCGCAAATGGTGTCTTGATTGAGCTGTATCAAATAATTAAATAAAAAACACCTGCCGGTATTTGCGCAGATGCTCTTCATTTAGAAACTTCCCTATTTGACGGTTACCATTTTCGCGTCTTCAGCTTTGGCGACTGCGATCCCCTTTTCAATGTCAACTTTCGATAAGATCGCGATGCCTGCCAGGAAAAAAACTATCAGTGAAATGATCGCTAAGCGGCTGTTCCCGGTTAACTGGTTGATCACACTGAAAAGGATTGGCCCGATGACCGTGTTGAATTTCTCGGAAACGCTGAAAAAGCCAAAAAATTCCGCTGATTTGCTTTTTGGCATCAACTGTCCCATCAGTGAGCGGCTCAACGCCTGGCTGCCGCCCTGCACGGTGGCAACCGCAAAACCCAGTAAAATGAAATGCCATTCCTCCTTCATTGAATAGCCTATGATTGAGATCAATGTATACACCAGTAGGCTGATATAGATGGATTTTTTGGGGCCTAATTTTTTCGAGATCTTTCCGAACAGGATCGCGAAGGGAGCTGCCACGAACTGCACCATTAGTAAAGTGCCGATCAGGATGGTTGTTCCAAAGCCCAGGTCTGTCCCAAACGCGACTGCCATGGTGATGATCGTGCCAATTCCATTCGCATATACGAAGAATGCCAGCAGGAATAAGAACAGATCTTTAAATTTACTGATGTCTTTCAACGATGTAAAGAAGCGTTTAAATCCTGCAGTGAACAGGTTCATATCTTCTTCGCCCTTTTCGATCTTACGCTCGGGTTCCTTCACATGCCGGAAAATTGGGATGGAAAACACTGCCCACCACACTGCCACACTGGATAAACTAAGCCGCATCATCAGGGCAACCGCGTCATTCTCGGCCATATTAGGCAGAAAGCGCGGACCAACAAAGATCATTACAACATTGATGAGCAGCAGCAGCCCACCTCCAATGTAACCCATCGCGTACCCGCGTGCGGACACTTCGTCAATCTCGTCTGGATCAGCTATATGAGGCAGCAGAGCATCGTAAAAAACTAACGACCCTGCGAAGCCAATTGTTCCGAGAATATACAATATGCTTGCTAAGAGCCAATCACCCGGTGTATCTACCAGGTACATCAGCGCGGTGGAAGCGACCCCCAGCGCAACGAAGAATCCCATAAATGATTTCTTTGAACCTCTGAAATCTGCTATCGCGCCCAGGATGGGGCTAATTAATGCAGCGATCAGGCTGCCGATCGCGACTGTATATCCCCATAGCGTCAGGGATGCCTCCGTAGCTATGTACATTCCGAAATAATTTGGAAGGATAGCTGCCATAACGGTTGTCGCGAATGCCGAGTTTGCCCAGTCGTACATTGTCCATGCTCGGATCGCTTTTATCTTGATCTTATCAGTCATAATTCACTCCGTTCAATAAAGATACCTTGATGAAACAGTTAAATCTTAAACAAGTAGTAATTGTATATTACTTTTTTGCTAACATTAAAGTAATCCATTTAGGAATTGTTCATCCCCACTTCTCTGGCTGTGCGATGATAAATATTCGACCCCATTCTTGATTCCTTCCCTTCCTTATGCATGTTTGCAGGACCAAATGGTGCTTACCGGTATAAACACGCTTGAATACATCTGTAGCGGTATATAATTTCTTGTTTTCCAGGCTAATGAAGTTGCTGCGTGTGCTGCGCGGGTTTACTGCCTGGTAGCGGAGCATTTCGATTACGCGGTAATCCTTCTTATGCCCAAACCCGTCCATTACGTAGATCTTATCCCCGATTTCAAGGTCATTAAAAAGCCGTCCCCCCAGATAGTTATGGGCGATCAAGCCGATATTTCCATAGCGTGCGGCGAGTTGAAAATTTGTGGCTGTATTTGAAATACTGGATACATATCCTGGTTTGTCAGCCGGCTGGTCAACCACACGCAGGAAGCGGTCCTTTCCGAAATAAACACCGCTGACTATTTTGATTGGTTTTTTCGCGGCTTTTCTTTCTGTTGGATTTTTTTTCATCCATATTGTTAATTGTATTCATCCATATTAAAAAATCAAATCCCTTGTCAGCTCAAAATTCATCATATTGGAGCTGCTTGAGATGGGTTAGGACGATACAACTTCACTGTAACAGCCCGCACAATGCAAGCTGTTAGCAAAACCTGAAAAGATTAATAAAACGCAGCATCAAGAAGCGAAGAAGCTCCTCCTGAAATCTTTTTCACTAATCCCAAACATGAACGGACAAACACATTTCTCGGCAAGGTTCTGCATAGTTTTATCCGCTTAGGTTTTTACGCGTTTCCTGATTGCAGTTTGCTCTTTTTTGTGTGGTAAAATTTTTCGGCTGTGCGTTGTACCCTTCGCACAAAAATAAAATGTAGAAAGGGCTTATAAAATGAAAGTTCTATTAATTAAAGATGTATTTAACTTGGGTAGAGCGGGGGAAGTAAAGAAAGTAGCTGACGGCTATGCGCGAAATTTCCTGATTCCTCAGAAGATGGCAGTAATGGCGACGGTTGGAGCGTTGAAGCAGATCGAAAGGATTCAGGCATCCGCAACCAAACAGCGTGAGCTGCTGAATGAAGAAATGAGCGGCCTTGCGGAACAGATCGCGGCGCTTGAATTGAGTTTTAAAGCCAAAGTTGGCGAAACCGGTAAACTATATGGTTCGATTACCCAGCAGATGATCATTGACATGGTTAATGAACAATTGCATGTGAACCTTAACCGCCATCAGGTGGAATCCCAACCTCTGCGTGATGTGGGTGAACACAGCGTTCGTGTCCGTCTGACTTTTGACCTTATTCCTGAGATCAAGATCACCGTCGAAGGTGAAGAGGAAGAGCAGGAAGAGCAGCCTGAAGAAACCGGTAAAAAACCGCGTTCAGTAAAAATTGAAGAAATCGTAGAAGCAGAAGAAATCGTAGAAGCTGAAAAAGAAAAAGCCGCGGTGGAAGATGCCGCACAAGAAGAAGCTTCACAATCAAACGATCAGGAAGCGGAAAGCGAATAAGATAATACTCGGTGATCAACTGCCGGCCTGGTTAATCACAATCAGGCCGGTTTTTTCCTGTAAATTCTTTTATAATCAATACCAATGAAACAAACGGTCGGTGAACAGCTTCGTTCCGCGCGGAAATCCAGGGGCATTTCTTTGGATGAAGTGGTTAAAGCCACTCACATTCGCCTGAATTACCTTCAGGAACTCGAAAACGATCATCCTGAAATGTTCAAATCGGAAGCGCAGGCTCATGGTTTCTTGCGTTTATATGCTTCATTCCTTGCCATTCCCTCTGCTCCGTTGATTGAACAGTGGCATAAAGTAATTGATACAGAATCGGAGATTGAAGAAGAGCACAAGAAACTTGCTGAAGAAGAAGGCGCATCGGTTGATGAATCTGCTTTGAAAGATATTCCTTCAAAAATAAATGATTACCAGCAGGATTTAAAGGATCAAGTGGAGAAAAAACCTGCGCCTTTTTCGCTGAAAGGATTATTGGATCGAGTGCCAGTACTCTCCAGTTTGACCTCTTTAAGGAAAAAGGAAGCGATATCCACATCAGAAACAGTAGAAGAAATTCTTCAAGAAGATGTAAGTCTTGTGGAACCTTCAGAACCCCCCCGGCTGCCCATGCAAAGTTCTAGAGATATTTATAAGGATATCGGTTCCGCGCTTATTGAAAGGCGCCTTGCGCTGGAATTGACTCTGTCCGATGTGGAACGCTTCACCAATGTGAAGCGCATGTACCTGAACGCGATGGAAAGCGGGCGCTTTGATGAGCTGCCTTCAACCGTTCAAGGGCGCGGTATGCTGAATAACTATTCCAAATTCCTCGCCTTGGATGATTCATGGGTGATGGATTCATATGCTCGCGCGCTTCAGTCTTTGCGCGACGAACGAGCAGCGGTTAAAAAACGCCCTACGCAGTCTCCACTGTCCGTTAAATTGAACATCCCTGAAAAGTGGCGCCGGTTCCTAAACCCTGATCTGATCATTGGCGGTTTCTTTATCCTCGCGTTGTTTACCTTTATCATCTGGGGTGGAACGCAGGTATTTGGCGGTGGGGATCCTACCCCAACTGAAGCGCCTTCCATCTCTGAAGTGCTTCAGCAGTCACCGAGCCCAACACCGCTATTAGGTAATGGGGAATTGGAAGATGGAGATTCAGCCAACGGTGAAGCAACACCGCTGCCCGGGGTGATTATCGCGGAGAGCACCCCCACTCAAATCGCGACAGTGAATGCGGCGCCGCTTCAGTTATATATCATTGCCCATGACCGTGCGTATGTGCGCATCATTGTGGATGGATATGAAGCTTTCGATGGGCGGGTCCTTCCAGAGGATGTGTACACGTATTCCGGTGAAGATTCGATCGAGCTGGTTGCCGGGAATGGGGCCGCGTTGGAAGTCTATTTTAATCAGGACTACCTGGGTAGTCTGGGAAATATTGGGGAAGTGGTCAATATGACATTTTCCGTGGAGGGGCTCAGCACACCCACACCGAAACCGACGCTTACACCTGCGCCTGATCTCGTACCTGATGATATGGACGATATGTAAGCCAATATGTAAGTTCAATCCTTATTAAGCAAACCTATTTTTACTGCGATTACCACTGCCTGGGGAAGGGAGATGGCCCCCAACCGTAATTTAATGTTGCGCAGATGTTCTCTCACCATACGAACGGAGATGCTTAGTTCCAACGCGATGGCGGCAGCTGTTTTTCCCTCAGCCAGCAGGATCAGGCACTGTTTATATCTGAAAGTGAGGTAGGGTCTGATTCTTATCTGGTCAGGAGACTTCAAATTTCTCATGAGAACATGCTGCTCGGTAATTATTCCTGTTTCGTCTTTTATAAGCATGCTCTATAAATAGAACAATAATTCTATTTTATTAGATATCTCAAGGATATCAAGGGTGATTTAGTGGTGCTTATCTTCAAATCAGATGGCTGCGTGCTTTCTTCTCCCACAGATCGCATATACTGGTGGATGGACTTTTGCAACGAAGCCAATTGATGATGTTTTTTCCAGTTTGGATTCTATATTATTATTAGCTGAATAACAAAAAAGAGTGGAAGAAGCGGCGAAGTTAGTTCACCGTTCATGCTGCAATAATTCAAAGTATTTTCCAGACTGCAACCATCGTATGGCAATGCTGGGATTGTTTAAGTTGATGGCTTCAAGTGATCTAGATTTGGAAGAAATGTTAGAAACGGCTAAGTATATCAACGCACTTTGGTTTCCTCAGCAGACACTTGAGCAGGTGATATTCTGTAAAAGAACTGAGGGGAAAAATTATCAAGTTGTTGATGGGCGGACGATCCTTGGAGAACAATTCTCATCCAATTTCGGATTCAAACAACTGAATCAATTATTAACGAAAAATAACTGGCTTCCAGAGTCAACTAACAACGCGGGTGGATGTAGTGTGTAAAATATCGAGAAAAGGACTATAGGGCTCATATCTTCTAAATTAGAAATGATATCTAATTTGTCAATAAATGATTTGGGAAGGATCCACATCACGACCCCAGACATGCATTCCTCCCTTGAGGTTTCTAACAGCACTAAAACCCGCTTCAGCCATCATCCGTTGTGCGATGGATGAAAGAAAACCTACGTGGCAGATCAATATTATCTCTTGTTCTTTATTCCATTTTTTCATATCATTGGATAAACGATGAAAAGGAACATTTTCAGCTTCAGATATTTTTATTATTTGAAGTTCAACAGGATCTCGCAAATCAATTAGTCGAACAGGTTGATGTTGCATAATTTTTTCTTTTAATTCAGCAGGGGTTATTGCATTCTTTTTTTCATAAGCCAAATCCCGATTACGAACAGATATATGACAGAACTGTTCATAATCGATAAGTTTTGTGACCTCCGGATCAGACCCGCAAACAAGACAGTTGGAATTCTTATTTAATTCAATTACGTTAAAAGCGTTTTCAAGTGCGTCAACCAATAATAATTTCCCGACCAAGGATGAGCCGAAACCTAAAATAATTTTGATGACTTCGTTGGTTTGCAGGAGTCCGATAATTCCGGGTATGAAGCCGAC
>CAZBCD010000009.1:0-23613 GCA_964490205.1 uncultured Pelolinea sp.
CCTTAAAGCATATGGATTAATTCCTGGTATCGGGTACCGAGTACGCACCTTGCACGGCCTGGCCTACGATATTGTCCGTGAACAACCGCACTTAGCCGGATTGGATAATCAATTTTCTATTGCTGATGAACGAGCGAGCACCGATGTTCTGACCCTCACCGCGACTAACTGGATGCGTTTAAATAATGATATTCTGACCAATTACTCTCCAGATGGAATTCTTCCTTCAAACATTAAGAAATATTGGAGACAATTGATACAAGCCATTGCCAGAAGCTATATTAAATTAGCAAAAGATTTCCAATTGGCACCAACTGATTTGCAGGAACTAATAGATAATTTATATGCTAACTGTGATCTGTTGAATCTGGGGAATCACATCTATACAGAATATCAGCGATCACTCCAGGATCGGGGAGCTGTTGATTTCGACGATCTCATCCGGTTAGCATATAACATCCTTATCAATAATCCAGATTACCTTCACCGCCTACAATTACGCTGGCCAATTATTTTAGAAGACGAAGCACAGGACAGCAGCCACATTCAGGAAAAGATGCTTGATTTATTAACAAGCGATCAAAGGAATTGGGTTCGAGTCGGAGATCCTAACCAGGCAATCTTTGAAACTTTCACTACCGCTGATCCAGAATTATTAAGGGCATTCGTGAGAAAATCAGATGTTCACGCCGTCAACCTTCCACATTCTGGTCGATCAACTAAAAGTATCATTAATTTAGCAAACTTCCTCATATTGTGGACCAAAAATGAACACCCGGTCAATCAACTAAGGCATGCGCTTGATGAACCGCTAATTATCCCAACACCTGAAGATGATCCACAACCAAATCCGGACGATAAACCTGACCATATTATTTTTTTCAATAGAGCGTTGAAACCAAGAGAGGAGATTGAGAAAGTGGCGCGCTCTGCAAGAAAATGGGTACGTGACAACCCCAGTAGAACCGCAGCTATTCTTGTTCCACGAAATAATCGCGGTTCGGAGATAGTCGAAGAACTAACTCGCCTGAATATTCCATGTGTGGAATTACTAAGTACTAGTAAAGCAACCAGAGACGCTGCTAACATTTTAAAAGATATTCTTAGTTTCTTTACATCTCCAAATATTCGAAGAAACTTACTGAATGCATTTAATTCTATTGCTGCAATTTTGTATGATAGTGATGAATATAAAAAAAGATTAGGCCATATCAGGCAGCAACTCAATAAAGTAACGAACCCTGAAAATATATTTACCCAACCAGATGGAGTAAGTTATTTGCTGAATTTGTTTGATTTTAATGGAGATGAAAAAAATATCATTCACACAATTTTCTCGAGATTCGTCGGTTGGCAACGATCCATCCTCCTACCTATCGATGAAATGATTATTACAATCGGATCAGATATATTTCAGAATCCTTCAGATTTGGCATTATCCCATAAAATCGCAATGATCCTCAAACGGTCATTAGATTATTATCCAGAATGGCAGCTGCCTGATTTTTGTAAAGAGTTGGATGCAGTTATAAAGAACCGGTATCGGATATATGGATTCTCCGAGGAGGACATTGGATTTGACCCCGACATTCATAAGGGAAAGATTGTTGTCTCAACCATACATAAAGCAAAGGGGTTAGAATGGGATCGAGTATATCTCATGTCAGTTAATAACTATAATTTCCCTTCAGCTTCAGAAATTGATTCTTATTATGCCGAAAAGTGGTTTGTGAGGGATCAGAGAAACCTTGAAGCTGAGACATTGGAAAGATTAAGCTCGTTGGCAAGCGGTATAGCAACTGATGCTCAATTATTGATCAAAAAAGCCACGCAAAAAGCCCGCATTGATTATTGTGCTGAAAGATTACGCCTTTTATATGTTGGCATAACCCGTGCGAGAGAGGAATTAATTTTTACATGGAACACGGGCAGAAATAATGATTGTGTTGAAGCGCTGCCATTGCAAAAATTAAGGGAATATTGGGAAAATAATTCAAGTGGACATTAATAGATTTTCATTCAGCGTGAAGAAGATCCAGGATTTCATCGATTGTGAAAGACGTTATGAATTACGATACATCCTCAATCAGTCCTGGCCTGCAATATCCAGTGAACCAATTCTTGAGATCGAATCCAATATAAAAAAAGGAAACGAATTCCATTATCTAGTACATCAGTCTTTTTCTGGTGTTCCTGAAAAAACATTAAGAGAGACAATTCGTGATGACATAATGATTAGATGGTTTGATAATTTCCTTTCATTTCATAAGACATTGAAAGTAAAAAGCACTTTTTCTGAATTTCCTCTAAATGCTCAAATTGGGAAGAATAAATTAACAGCAGTCTACGATTTGATTTATCTGAACGAGAATGAAGAATTGGGTATTATTGATTGGAAAACATCCAAACATATTCCCAAGAAAAACACTCTTGCATTACAAGTTCAATCTATTTTATATCCGTTTATTTTGCATGAAGTATCAGCTGAATTCCTTCCGGGTTCTCACTATCCCCCAGAAAAAATATCTATGCGCTACTGGTATCCTACTTCTCCTAAAGATGACTTTGTTTTTCTATACGGACATGCAGTACATGAGGATAACCGCATATTCCTTGAAAAAATAATCAACGAAATCCAGGAAAAAAAGATTGGGAAATTTGAATTGACTGAAGATGAAAAAAAATGTGGTTTTTGTCCTTACAGATCACTTTGCAACCGCGGCATCACAGCAAGCAACTTCCTGGAATCTAAGGTTTACAATATGGATGAAAGTGATTTTCCTCTAGATTTCGACCAATTACCTGAGATTGCTTTTGATGTATAAAAAATGAATTGGATCGAACCAGAACCGCTCATCATCAATAGAACAATCTCTTCAGCTTTTCAAAAAAGCCTTATCTTAAGCCGCGAATTGGCAAAAAGGGATCTGCAAACGACTGCAGCTTTTAAGGCATATCTTGATCCTACCGCCTATCAACAAACCTCACCATTTTCCTTCTCTGAGATGGAATTAGCGGTTAGGAGAATTTTTGATGCGATCAATCATGGTGAAACCATAGGTATTTGGGGTGATTTTGATGTCGATGGACAAACCTCAACATCAATACTATTAAAGGGTTTGAATCATATGGGGGCAAAGGTCATCTTCCATATACCAATTAGAGCAACAGAATCACATGGTATGCAAATTAATGCTTTCAAATCATTTCTGAAGCTTGGGCCATCACTTATTCTCACTTGTGATACAGGAATATCAGATCATAATACAATCAAATACGCCCAATCAGTTGGCGTTGACGTTATCATTACCGACCATCACTCCCTTCCAGATGTTCTTCCCCACGCATATGCAATTATCAATCCACACCAACTGCCTAAGAACCATCCATTATCCTACCTGGCCGGTGTGGGTACTGCTTTTCAGGTGATTCGTGCATTAAATATCATTGGGAAATATGGATTTAATGTTGAGAGCCTCTATGATTTAGTAGCCTTAGGAACCATTGCTGATCTGGCAGTTCTAAAATCAGAGAATCGATTTTACACACAGATGGGTCTAAACCAGATGAATAAAAGTCTTCGGTCCGCTTTTAAATCTATGTTAATAGTTTCCCAAATAAAGAATCCACTCATCACAGAAAATACAATTGGGTTCAATATCGCGCCACGATTGAACGCGGCCGGGCGATTGAGCGATGCTAATGATAATATTAGGTTCTTGCTCTCGAATGATAAAGAATATTGTATAGATTTTGCACGGGGGCTTGAACAGCTCAATCACATACGTAAAATTACAGTAGAAGCGATCCTTCAATCTGCCCAGGATATGATTCAACATGACCCATCACTTATAAATGGATCCTTGGTCATTCTACAAAGACAAGGATGGGAAAGAGGGGTATTAGGAATAGCTGCAGGCAAACTGGCTGAAATATATAATCGTCCTGTTATTTTATTCAATATTGAAGGCAACAAAGCTGCTGGATCCGCCCGTTCCATTATTGGAATTGATATCATCGCAGCCATTCGAGAAAACGAAAAATATCTTCTTCGTTATGGCGGACATCCTATGGCAGCTGGTCTTTCACTTCCAACGGAAAAGCTTTTAGATTTCTCCTTTGATCTTAAAAAGAGTTTACGAAACCAGGCAAGAAAAACACCAATTGGAAAAAAGATCAATATTGATCATTTTATTTCCTTCTCGAATATTGGAAACCGTATGCTTGATGAACTTATGCAGCTTGCTCCGTTTGGTCAAGGGAATCCTTCTCCAGTGTTTGCCAGTAGAAATTTAGAAATCATCAAGAAAAAACCGTTTGGCAGCCCTGAAAAGCATATTCAAATCACACTTCGTGACATGGATGGAAATGAACACCAAGCAATAAAGTGGAATTCAGAAATCCGATCTATTCCCTTTGACCGCATCGATATCGCTTATCATATTCAACCAGACGAGTACCGGGGAAAAAACACGTATTTTTTAGAATATATTGATCACCGGGAATCTATTCCCAATTCAATCCATCTAGATGCATTGACCTATCAAATCGAATTTGAAGACCACCGGCACGATTCTGATGAATTAGGGTCATTAGATGAAATCATAAAAAAGACAAGCGGTGCTCAAATCTGGTTCGAGGGGCTGAAAAAACCCAAGAGCATCAAAGTTAAGGACCGAACACAACTACAGGAGATAGAAGAACTTATCATCCTCACTGCTCCACCAAGTTATGCGGTTTTGAATGAAATATTTGATGCTGCGCAGGCAAATAAAGTGTATTTCTTCGGAGTTCAATTAATTCCTGATGAGAAGAACACATTTTTAGCGAATTTGGGTGGATTAATTAAACACTGCCTAAATAGCAAGATTACAGATATCAACCTTAAATCTTTCGCCGCGCAGCTTTGCCAAACGGAAGGTACAATACTTTTTGGGTTATCCTGGTTTAACGCGTATGGGAATATCAATTCTTCGTGTGATGCATCGGGAAATGTAACACTCAATATAGCTTCCTACCGCTCAGTAGATGATCTGCCAGCTATCGAACAAAATATTAATAATTCTCTAAAAGAAACGTCAGCTTTTCGGTCATATTATCTGAGGGTGAAGCCTGAAAATTTATTAGTCAAAAGGGAAAAGTGACAATACTGTTTTTTTTTGAAAAAATTATTGTATAATCGCCGCGAATGGATAAACCCATGGATAGACGTAACTTCTTAAAATATCTCAGCCTTGGGCTGACGGTTTTCTCTTTCCCATATCCAAGAAAAACCACTTCACAAGCGATAAATATAATCCCCTTAGGTCGAGTAACATCGGAATCTCTAAGTATCTATAAAAAACCATCTGAGAATAGCCAGATTCTCTTTCAGAGGTTCTTTAATGATATCCTGAATATTTATGATGAAATTATCTCCGATGACGGTCCAGGGTACAACCCAGTCTGGTATCGAGTTTGGGGAGGATATGTCCATAGTGCGTTTATACAAGCAGTTCGCTATCAATTGAATCCAATCATCAGGTCATTCCCGAGTACTGGCTCATTAATGGAACTAACCGTCCCATATTCACAATCCTATCTAATTAAGAAAGGAAAGGTATGGGAGGCTTTTTACACCCTGTATTATGGTTCAACACATTGGGTTTTCGATCTCATAGAAGGACCTGATGGGCAACTATACTATAAAATCAGTAATCCACTCTTAACCCTTTCTTATTATGTGCCAGCCAATCATTTGCGGAAAGTAGACGAGTCAGAGCTCACGCCAATTCACCCGGAAATTGCGCCGCAGGATAAACACATTGAGATTTCTATTGACTTTCAAGTACTTCGTGCATATGAGAGGAATCAATTAATAAAAGAATTCCAGGTTTCCACAGGCCTGCCTAACACAAGCATCGATCCTAATATCATCCCAACAGATACTCCAAAGGGTGACCACATCATCCGGAGCAAACTCCCATCCGTTCATATGGGAGATGGGACTTTACGGTCGGATGCAGAAGCATATGAATTACCGGGAGTTCCTTGGGTTTCTTATTTTGAACCCACAACTGGTGTCGCCATCCACGGCGCTTATTGGCATAATAATTATGGGGTAACTATGAGCCATGGCTGCGTAAATATGAAACCTGAAGATGCAAAATGGGTATTTCGTTGGACAACTCCCTATCCTGATGGTACTGTTTCTAACTTGCACACATCTGTGGAAGTATACTAATCCAATTCCCGCTATATAAATTCTAAAAACACCTGGTTTCCGAGCATCCGCCCCTTTTTTGTTAATCGGAGGTTTCTGGACTTATTAGATGTTCTATATTCTATCAAGTTCAAAGCTAAAAGTTTTTCTATTTGATCGAAATAGATATCTTCAATTTCCAATGAAAATCTCTTCGAGAATTGCTCGGTATTTATCCCCTCTTCCGTGAGCCGCATCCCCATCATTAAAGTCTCTTTAATGATATCCATCTTACTTAATTGCTTATGTTCAACGATCGCCGCATGGCCAAATTCAGAAGACAGTTTTTCCTTGGAAATAGATCCAATATAATTCTGGATTAAATTGGTATTTCTCCACCGACTGCTTCCTATAAAGCTATGCGCACCTACGCCAATTCCTAAACAATCACCGTTTTTCCAATATTGAAGATTGTGTAAACAGCGGAAATCAATATCATCATCCTCTAGCACCCAGTTTGAGATTTCATATTGCTTGAAGCCCAATGTAAGCATTTTATCCATAACCCATGCATACATATCCCCCACCGTATCCTCATTCACCTCAGGAAAAAGACCTTTTTGTATCTTCTGAGCCAACGGGGTAGATGGTTCCAATGACAGCCCGTAAATTGAGAGGTGCTGAGGTTCAAGCGAGAGGGCTGATTTAACTGATAGCTCAAATGATCTTAATGTTTGCGTTGGAATACCATAGATTAAGTCTAAACTTATATTTTTAAATCGTGCGTTCTTTGCATTCATAACAGCTTGAGAAACATCTTTTGGATTCTGCAAGCGCCCCAAAATCTCAAGTTCATTTTTTACAGTTGATTGCATGCCAATACTCAAACGATTGACACCCGCATCATGCAATCCCGATAAGTAGTCCAAATCAAGTTCTATTGGGTTTGCCTCGGAGGATATTTCCGGAATCTCAGTCATTGAAAAATGATTTGAAATTGCGTTTATTATTTCGGCGTAAAACGAAACAGGCATGATGGTTGGCGTACCACCACCAAAATAGATCGTTTGTACAAAATGATTACAATTGAACAGTGTTGAGAAAATAGCTATTTCTTCTACAACACGGTCTACATATTTTTCAAGCAAATGACCTAGTCCTACAAATGTATTAAAATCACAATACCCACAGCGTTTCCTGCAAAATGGGATATGTATATATAAACTAAGAGATTTCTTATGGTTCATAATTCTGCTCTTACTCGATGAATCTTTTTTAGGATAGCTTCGATGGTATAATTCCTCGGCTTTTTCAGTATAAATACGATTAAAATAATCATAATATGAGTCCTGAAAATAATACACCCTCTAAGAGTTGTCCGACATGTGGTACGCGTTTAAGCGAAAACGCAAACCGGTGCTTAGTCTGTGGGAGAACCTTCACAATATCAGCTGCTACCAAAAAATCAAAAACAGTACGTTCACAGCGGCTGCCAGATATCACACTAAGCCTCCCGCTTGCACTTGGATTGTTATTCATCGTTCTTTTAGTGGGCGGTGGTGTCATTTACTTAATTTTGCGTGGGACTGGTCAAGTCACTCCCCCAGAATCAACAGCAACCGCGAGCCCCTCACCAACCTTCGAACAGAGTCCGACACCTACAATTACTCTAACACCAGAACCTACTTATACGCCACTCCCTCCAATAGAATATCAGGTTCGCGACAATGATACATGTAGTTTGATCGCGGTAATCTCTGGTGTAACGGTTAACAGCATCGCTGACCTTAATAATCTTCCGCCCAATTGTGGTGTTTTGAGCGTCGGCCAAACAATTCTAATTCCTCAACCTACCCCAACCGCATCTCCGATGCCAACAGGCACTCTCAGTGTTGGTGAAGCAACAGAATCTGCTTGTCAGAAAATTGAATATCGAGTGGGCGAAAATGATACGCTTAGCGGTATCGCGGCAAATTACGCAGTTTCCGTAGAAACCCTAAAAACTTATAACGGACTTACTTCAAACAACATTTTTTCCGGCCAAATTATCGTTATTCCTCTCTGCGAACGCCTACCCACAGTCGGTCCAACCCCAACCCCAACTTTACCACCGCCTTATCCACCAACTAACTTGCTTTTACCAGCTGATGGCGCTGTATTCGCGGGAAATAATGAATCCATAGCGCTTCAGTGGGCTGCAGTCGGTGGTTTACTGGAGAATGAACTTTACGCAGTCACGATTGAAGACTTGACTGAAGGACAAGGGAAAAAATTAGTGGATTACACGAGTGATACAAAATATAACATTCCCACGAACTTCCGACCAGTAGAAAACGCGCCGCACGTAATACGATGGTGGGTGCAACCTGTTCGGCAGTCTGGAACGACTGATGAAGGAGATACTATTTGGGTACCTGCTGGTTCTCAAAGTAATCCAAGAGTATTTTCCTGGTCAGGTATCGGTGCAGTAGTTACACAAGCGCCATAGAAAATATATAAATAATACGATGTAATAATATACCTCGTTATCATTTTATTTGGATTCACTTTCTAATAAACGTGTCGTTTCGATGGCAGCCGCAGCGCCCATACCTGCCGATGTGATCACCTGACGGTAGAGAGGATCGCACACTTCACCCGCAGCAAAAACACCAGAGATATTTGTGCGCATTCTTTTATCAACGATAATATATCCCTTCTCATCCAGTTCTATTTGGAATTTAAAAAGGTCTGTGGTCGGTTTATGGCCTATAAAAACAAAAAAGCCATCCGTAGATAATTCACTCCGCTTTCTGGTTTTTACATTCTCTACTTCGACCTTTTCTACTGCATCGCTGCCTTTTACCTCTTTTACAACTGAATCCCATATGAATTCAATTTTGGGGTTGTTAAAAGCACGCTTCTGTAAAACTACACTTGCTCGTAATTCATCTCTCCTGTGGATAATTTTCACAGAAGAAGCATATCGTGTTAGGAAAATCCCCTCCTCAAGAGCGCTGTCTCCTCCGCCAACAAGAACAACCGCTTTATCCTTAAAAAACCAACCATCACAGGTCGCACAGTACGACACACCTTTCCCGAGAAAATCATCTTCTCCAGGAATATTTAGTTTATTGGGATTTGCACCAGTAGCAATAATAAGGGTTTGAGTTTTAAATGAATTGCTGTATGTCTTTACTAAAAAAGGTCTCGATGAAAGATCCACTTCTGTAGCTGTATCATATTCAATCCGCGAGCCGAACCGTTCCGCATTTTTTTGAAATAGATCAGCCAATTCCGCCCCACCTACGCCTTCAGGAAATCCTGGATAATTTTCAATCCGATCGGTCAATGCAGCCTGTCCACCAATCTGAGTACCTGTAAATATTAACGGGTTGAGGTCGGCTCTCGCTGCATATAAGCTTGCTGATAAACCGGCTGGTCCGGTTCCTAATATGATTACTTTATCTATTTGGTTTGAATCTTTTGAATCCATAATACGCTCCAGAAGATGATTGATTATTGTCTTGAAGAGTATAACAAATCAAGTAAAAGGTAACTCTATATTTTTTATTAATATTTATTACGTAAGGTATTCGAAAGACTTACTGATTTTTTGTAAGGCTTAAACAAATGCTTTAATCTGCCATATAGCTGTGGAGTCAGCCGTAAAGAATATTATCATCTATGCAATTTCGCCGGGAATTGTTGAAACAAACACATTAAAACATATCTCATTTATGGCTGATGATCATTATGCAATTAATACTGCCCTAACCGGGGCTCCATCTGTTCCAATGATCTTCATCGGCAGGCAGATTAATTCATACGTTCCTGGAACCACTTGCCTGAGATCAATATTCTCAAGTAAAACAATCCCACGATCCAGCAAGATCATATGAGGTTGCTTTAGATCGTCATAAGGGGAAACTGAAAAATAATCCACACCTATTAACCTCAGATCCATATCCGCGAGGTACATAGCACCTTCTGAATTTATCGCGACATATTCTTTGTTAAAGGAAAATGGATCTGTCTCCCAATAAACCGAGTTTGATGTCTTGAATAGAATTCGATCGATTCCATCTTGAAAATTCAATTTCATCAAGCAATTTTTATCTATTACAGATATTCCATCGGGGATTTCTACTACTTGAACGCAACCAATTAGAGTATCTAATGGAATTTGGTTAGCAGTATTACCTTTTTCAAATACATGAAAGGGAGCATCAATATGTGTCCCTGCATGCACTCCAAGTTCTATCCGTGAAACATTGAAATCACTACCCTCCTCAATTTTTGCTACACGGGGAACGCTGATTCCTTTGTCACCTTCCCATACAGGTGTTTTTTCGGCCAGCGGAATAGAAATGTCAATTATATTCATCCGATAAATCCTTCAATATCAACAATTGTACCCGCTGAAAATAAACCCCCGATGAATTGATAGACCATGATAGCTTTATTATCTATAATTAGATGAAATTCCAACTGGAGAGTTAATGAGAAAAGTAGCGGCGATTGGTATCGGTCAAACTGTTGTTTCTGAACATTGGGAAAAATCTCTAAAAGAGTTGGCTGGGGACGCAATTCTTGATGCATTAATGGATGCACACATCAATGAATTCGATTCCCTATTCATCGGAAACATGATGTCTGCATCAGCCAACCAGCAGCAAAACATGGGCGCTTATATTGCCGATTGGGTTGGCGCGCGAGGTTCTGAAAGCATTCGAGTCGAATCCGCATGCAGTTCTGGTTCAGCAGCATTCCGGGCGGCTGTTTTTGCAGTTGCATCAAATGAGGTGGATATAGCAGTTGCCGTGGCAGTTGAAAAAATGACAGATTCCCCCAGCGCTGAGATCACCGCAAATTTAGCCACTGCTGCCGATGCAGATTGGGAAGTTAGCCAGGGAGTTTCATTCGTGTCTTTAAATGCGCTGCTCATGCAGCGATATCTATACGAATATAGCTGGGATCATTCAAGTTTCGCAGGATTCTCAATTAATGCACATAAGAACGCGTTAAATAATCCTCACGCCAGGTTCCAATCCGCATTATCAGAAGAGCAATACGTGAGATCACCAGTCATATGTGATCCTATAACACTGATGGATGCATCTCCTGTCGGCGATGGTGCGGCAGCAATTGTCCTCGTTCCGTACAATTCAGTAGACAATTATAAAAATCATATAATCGTTTCTGTTGCAGGTTCTGCTGCTGCCAGCGATACCATCGCAGTTCATTCTCGGAAGGATCCTCTGTGGCTATCAGCAGCTGAACGGTCTGCAAAGCAAGCTTACAACCAAGCTGGTATCACGGAAAGAGATATAGACCTTTTTGAATACCATGATGCGTTTACAATTATGGCTGCTTTATCTTTGGAAGCATGCGGATTCGCTGATCGAGGGAAAGCACCTAATCTGGCTTCAGAAGGAGAGTTGCGGTTGTCCGGGCGCGTACCCGTTGCTACTATGGGAGGATTGAAGGCACGTGGTCACCCAGTTGGCGCAACAGGCATGTACCAGATCGTAGAAGTGATTCAGCAGTTGCGTGGAGAAGCTGGAAATAATCAGGTAAGAGGGGCAGTTTTCGGAATGGCCCAGAATATTGGCGGCAGCGGCTCCAATATAATCACTCATGTTCTCACGAATGAAAACTAAAATAATTGTTAACCAAAAGCAGATTTACCAATATCGATCAAATACCTACCGATTCAATCCGAGTTTAAGTTTGAACTCTAAAAAGGATGCGGTAGATTTTGTTAACCAGCGAGGTTTTGTTTTCTTCTGGCCGATTACAGGAATTGATATGCCAAGTTTATGGTGTGCGGTGGCAGGAGACCGCCCTGTTCCAAACAACCATGACGATCCCGGGCATATTACCTGGCGGTGGAAAGATGACCTACTTGGGAAGAAAAAATGGTATTATGCGAAAATATTACGCCGGAAAAGTACGATTATCTCCCTTAAGTTGGTTCCTTATTTTTTCGCCCTTTCTCAAAGTGTACGCGAAGGGTTAGGGGATTTAACCTTCTTATATGACCAAGGGAAAATTTCCGCAGAAGAAAAACAGGCATATAAAGCATTAACTATCTCCGGCCCATTGGATACAATTACCCTTCGTGATCAATCAAATGTATCTGCATCGGGAAGTCCTTCAAGATTTAACCGTGCACTTGAATTGCTGCAGCACGATTTTCGCATCATACCGTCTGGAATCTCACAAAACGGCAGGTGGAAATACACATATATTTATCAAACGGTTCAAAACGAGTTCCCAAAATTAATTGAACAATCAATGAGAATAAACAAAGAGGATGCCCTTATTGCTATTTTGCGTTCATACTTTCGTTCAAATGGAACGGGAACATTTAAAGATATTCAAATATTATTCAGGTGGCAAGTACATGATATTCGTAAGGCGATCAACTCTCTGATTGCCACTGGAGAGATCATTGAAGCCTGCCTCGATGAAAATAAAGGAGAAGATATTTTCTCAATTCCAGAATTGATATAAGATAAAATCTTATTGATAATAATAATTACAATTTATATTCTTGGGAGCCTGCTTGATAACGTATGGATAAAGATCAATCAACCGAACATAATTGGAAACAGAATCTCGTACTCATCGCAAAGAATACATATGTCTGGCTGTACCAATTATCCGAAAAATACAATATTCCAATTAAACATCTTGACCAAATTCCCATTGAAGAATTACAGTCACTGAGATCATTTGGCGTGAATGGTCTTTGGCTAATCGGGATCTGGGAGCGCAGCCCAGCTTCAAAAAGAATAAAAGGGCTTTATGGGAAGAAAGATGCAACCGCATCCGCCTATTCAATTTATAAGTACCGTATCACAAATGACTTAGGCGGCGAAGACGCCTTCTTAAAGTTAAAAACCAAAGCGAATGATGTCGGACTAAAATTAGGGTGCGACATGGTTCCCAATCACACTGGAATCGATTCCCCGTGGGTCATAGACCATCCCGACTGGTTTATTCAAGCCGAAAGAAACCCTAACTCTGGATTTGTATATAATTCTCCTAATCTTTCCCCTGATCCGCGCGGCGAAATTAGGATAGAAGAAGGATATTACACCCAAACTGGCGCAGCGGAAGTCTTCCAGTTTCACGATAACGCGTCAGAGGAGAATTTATACATGTATCACGGCAACGATGGTACCAGTATGCCGTGGAATGATACAGCTCAACTGAATTATCTAAATCAAGAAACTCGCGCAGCAGTTCGAGAGGTCATTTTGGATGTTGCAGGTAAGTTTGACATTATTCGGCTCGATGCGGCAATGACGCTAACCAGGCAGCATTATAAGCGGCTATGGTTTCCAGACATTGGAGGGAGCAAGTTTATCCCAACTAGGGGTAATTACAACATGGATGATTTGGATTTCGATGATCAAATGCCTCTCGAATTTTGGATTGAGGTATTGAAAGATATCCAAGAGAAAGAACCAGATACGCTTCTGATCGCGGAAGCATTTTGGTTGATGGAAGGTTTTTTTATCCAGCATCTAGGGATGGATCGTGTTTATAACAGTGCTTTTATGAATTTATTACGAGACGAAGAAAATGAGAAGTTTAAACAATTTATAAGGGATATGATCGCTATAGATCCATTATTTCTTGAACGATTAGTTAATTATCAATCTACTCCCGATGAAGAATCTGCCATTAGTCAATTCGGTAGTAAAGAAAAATATTTTGGTATATTGACACTTTTAGCCACTATGCCTGGACTGCCGATGTTTGGGCACGGACAATTTGAGGGGTATAAAGAGAGGTATGGGATGGATTTCCTTCAACCGCGTTTGGAAGAAACTCCAGACGATGATCTCATTACGAGACATAAAAATCTAATCCAGCCACTTCTTGAGAACCGCTTTAGGTATTCCTGTTCTAAAAACTTCAAATTACATGATTATCATCACTCGAATGGAAAAATCAACAACGATGTAATCGCTTATAGCAATCGAAACGAAAACCACCAGAGCTTAGTCATCTATAATAATGCAGGAAAACAATCAGATGGGTTCATTAAAACTCTATTTTTGGTAATTGAAAACAATCCCAAAATACTTATAGATTTTTATACAAATAAAGAAATGCGAATTCCTTCTTCGGTAATTGAAGACCATGGGATATCAATACAATTATCACCATATGAATGCAGAGTATTTGAAATAAAGTCTATCTAATTCTGAAGAATTTATTTACAAATGGTCTAAGTGATGAGAAAAACGGGCCGGTAGAAGTTTGAATATCCTCGGTAGAGAATCTAATGCACATGTCCGGTCAACTGCTAAGAGATCCAACCAAGTGTTTGCCAATGGAAAAACACCTTTGCCTTGCCCAAACCATAAATTGTATAAGCGTAAGTAAGCAGGTGCAACAGCAAAAAGCATCTTTCGCTTCTCAACCTTTTTCATAATTGTTTTAATGATAGAGCGAAATTCTAAGAACTCACCGCCACCAATGGTATATGTTGACTTATTGAAAAGGTCATCTTCTAGAAGAAGAAAAATAGACGAAATTAGATCTTCGACCCATATTGGCTGAAGGACCGTCTTTCCCCCTTCAGGTAGGGGAACTATTCCCGGTGCTGCATTAATATAATCTGCGAATTGGTTGGTAAAATGATCATTTTCTCCAAATACATCCGTTAATCGCAAGATAGCATAATCTAATCCACTGTTCCTGATTGCATTCTCAGCCAATGCCTTGGCTTTTAAGATCGGATACATTGAATTATTATCCGCGCCAATTCGGCTGAGAAAAAGTATTTTCTCGACACCAGCATCGATAGATGCTTTAATCAAGGTTTCTGTTCCCATCACATCTACTTCCTCAAATTTTGGGTGTGGTTTCTCATTTTCTGCACTGGAAAAATGCAGAACCGTTTCAACCCCACTTAAAACAGCTCGTAAACTTCTTTGGTCTTTTAAACTGCTAACCACAACATCCAGTGCAAGATCATGGGGTAATTTTGTGATTACTTTCTGAGGTCGCAATAATACTTTTAATGGGAAATTGGACTGTACTAATCGAAGAATCACTCGTGATCCGATAAATCCGGTCCCGCCTGTTATTAGTATCATGCAAGCGATTATAGCAGATTGAACAATAAATAAATGGCATTCATCTTGCAACATCATTATTAATAGTCATTTTTGGGTTTTCCAACTAACTAATGGACCATTTAACGCAAGAAAAGACCTTCATTTCAAACAAACTTGGATTTCATTATTTCCTCGATGTGGAACAATTTAATACTGCTGACTCCTATTTATGGATTCAAAAATTACAGGAAATTAATGCAAAATGGTTAGTTATTCAAAATCCGCAAGACCGCGCTATTCCTGAAGAATTTATTCGATCTTTTTCTGCCGCAGGTATAAATCTAATAATTGATTTTAATGAAGATGTAAGTTCAGATGTTGATTTATCAAGCCTTTCCACATTGCTGAATGTGTATGGTAAATGGGGTGTTAAATACGCATATTTATTTGAAAAACCCAATCTGCAATCAAAATGGGGTGATATTAGATGGAATAATCAAGATATTGTTACAACACATCTAAATAAATTCATTTCTTTTGCACAACTTTGTGTAAAAAATCACATTAAACCCATTTTCTCCCCTCTTTCACCTGGCGGCGATTATTGGGATCTTGCGTTCTTAGAGGAATCATTAGGAAGTTTAGCATCTCTTGCAGCGTCCGACATCAATAATAACTTGATCTTGTCTGCATTTGGTTGGGATTGGGGACACTCAATCGAATGGGGTTCTGGCGGAAAGAAAAAATGGCCGGAAACCAAACCCTTTCATCAAAAACAAAATACGCAGAACCAGCAGGGGTTTAGAACCTACGAATGGTATCTGGAACTATCAGAGAAGGTTTTTGGGAAAAGGTTGCCAATTATTATTCTCGAAGCAGGAATTCCAAACGATTGCTTCACGGGAAATTCAATGAATACTGTGAACACAGATACCCTTTTTGCGATTACACACTTATTAGCTGGTGAAAATGTGTTCAATCCCCAAAACCCAGAAATGCTTTTATCCCCTATTCCGTCTGAAGTGATAGGATGCAATTTTTTCATTCTCTCCGCACAAATGGAAAATAAATATTTTCCATATAGGTGGTTCACCCCAAAAGGTGATCCTCTCGCTCCAGCACGAACTTTGGGATTAACTGATAATACTCCCACCATACAAACCGAAGAACAACCAGCCCAAATAAATAACCCAATTGAAGAATTTCATTTCAAATATCGTCGCTATATCCTCTTTTCTGATTCGTTAAAACAAGATATGCCCAGCTTACTTGAAAAGCTTGATCCTTATATCAGGAATTTTAAGCCTCATATGGGTTTTTCCAAAGTTGAAGCTGCAGATGCGGCTTACATTCTGATCATAACCGACAAGAAGAAAGATTTTTTATCCAATGATGCAGAAAGCTTATCAAAAAACAGCATTATTAAGATTATTTCCCCTAACGAAATAGCAGAATTGCTAGGAGAGTAAAAGAATATGAACAATCATAGCCAAACAAAAAATGAATCAGGATCCCAAAAGATCAAAGTTCTTGGACTTGGCGGGAGTGGGTGTAATACTATTTCCCGTCTTTCTGCTCTAAACCTGGAGGGAGTAGAATTGATCGCTGCTAACACAGATTTTCATTCTTTATCTACATGCAAAGCAGATAGGGTCATCCGATTAGGCATTGATACTACAAATGGGCAAGGGGCAGGAGGGAATCTTTCAACTGGGAGAAAAGCCGCAGAAGAAAATTATAAGGATCTAATTGAATGCATTCGGAATGCAGATCTTCTATTCTTAACTACTGGCATGGGAGGAGGAACTGGCTCCGGGGCAATTGAGATTGCAGCCAGAATTGCCGCATCCCTTGATATTCTAACAATTTCAATAGTAACATTACCATTCTCATTTGAAGCAGAAAAAAGGAAGAGTATTGCCTATGAAGCTACAATCAATTTACAACCATTCACAAATACATTAATTACTATCCCAAATGATCGTTTAGTAGGTCTTGCTGCACCCAATACACCAATTAATACTACTTTTTGTATGGCGGATGACATCCTCATCAAGGGAATTCAAGGTATAACTGGGATTTTGAATAATCATGGTTTAATGAACATTCATTTCTCACATATATCAAAATTGATGAAAAATGGTGGGGGTGCATACATTTCAATTGGTTATGGACAGGGGAATGAAAGGGTTGTTTCTGCAATTCAAAATGCATTAATTCACCCCCTGCTTGAAAAAACACCAATTCATCAAGCACGTGGAATCATAATTAAGATAACAGGTGATTTGAAAATCAATGAAATTGACTTAGCCGTTGCATATTTAAAAGAAATAGCCGGGGAGGATACCGAAATCTTACCTGTAGTTGAACAAAGGGAGACAATTAATGGTCAGGTTATGGCTTCAGTATTGCTAACGGGTATTGGGGCAACGCCACTACTTTATCAAGCTGATAATCAGCAAAAACCAACCGAATTAGCCGAAAATAATTACATATTAGCTAATGACGAGAAGAATTTGGTGTACTCCAAATCGCTAAAGGATTACGAAGACGAGCTAGAAGTACCTGCTTTTCTTCGGAAAGGTTATAATCTAGGCAAACAGTACTAGTTAAACCTATGGATTTGAATGTAATTAACAAGATAAATAATCAGGTATTCAACCAATATCCTTACCTTAAGGATACATCACCGAAGATACAAAAAATGCCTGATGGCTCAACAACCCTCAAGTATATTGGCAGCACAATGACAGCGAATGGACATACCATTCCAATTTCAGTTAAAGTGAAAGCTACTGAGGAAGGGAATATCCTTCAAATATCATCTTCTAGATAGAACATAATGTAATCAACCAGTGAACACTTACTCAGTTACTGCAAAAGCCCACCCGAACATTGCTTTCATAAAATATTGGGGAAATCAGGATGATTCCCTGAGACTTCCCTCCAATGGTTCGATATCCATGAATCTGGCTAATCTGAGCACAACCACCACTGTTTCCATCAATCCAAAATTAAATAGTGACCAACTCGAGCTGAATGGAACAACACAGAAAGGTCCTACCTTAGGCCGCACCCAGCAATATTTGAACCTTATTCGAAAGATTTTCAAGCGAGAAGGATTCCTAGAAATAAAAAGTACAAACAACTTTCCAATTTCTGCCGGCATTGCCTCATCTGCTTCCGCCTTTGCAGCCCTTTCTATTGCGATTGCACATCTATATAGACTCCATCTACAACAAAAAGAATTATCTGCCATTGCCCGATTGGGATCCGGTTCTGCTTGCCGGTCTATTCCCCCTGGTTATTGCGAATGGGAAACTGGAAGCAGTCATGAGCAATCTTTTGCGATAACTATTGCCCCCGAGTATCATTGGCGCCTATGGGATTGTATTGCTTTAGTTAAAAGTAAACCGAAAAATGTGAGTTCTACCAAAGGTCACAGCAAGGCTGATTCAAGTCCACTGCAACATGCCCGAATCATGGACACTTCCCGCCGGCTTGATATTTGTCGAAACGCGATTATCAATAAAGATTTCGGAGCTCTTTCTGAAATCATTGAACTTGACAGTAATATAATGCACGCAGTTATGATGACTTCAAAACCGCCTATCATGTATTGGAAACCAACCTCATTATTGATCATGCATGAAGTCAAGAAGATGCGTCAAAAAGGTATTGCCGCAGCGTACACACTAGATGCAGGTTCAAATGTCCATGTTATATGCACGGAAGCAAGCTATGAAAAGGTTGAAGCTAATCTACAAGACATACCGGGAGTGATTAAAATTTTAAAATCACCCACAGGGGGTGGTGCATGCTTGATTCAATCAACAAGTACAAATTAATATATTTCCTACATCAAGGGCAGCTGGCTGGCGTTATAATCTCTTTATATGATAAATAATTCCATATCAAGTCTGATTGAATTCATTGCAGCTCTGAGCATCCTTTTATTGGTACACGAACTGGGGCATTTCATTGTTGGAAAACTCTTCGGCATTCAAGCTGAGGAGTTTGGTTTTGGATATCCTCCAAAATTGTTAAAGTTATTTAATTGGAAAGGTACTGATTTTACAATAAATCTAATTCCCTTTGGGGCATTCGTTCGGTTTAAAGGAGAAGATGATCCAAACATTGAAGGAGGTCTCTACAAAGCTAATAAATGGAAGCGTTTAGGCACATTATTAGCCGGACCTTTCATGAATTTATTAACTGGAGTCCTTTTATTTAGCTTGGTGGTTTTCAAAACCGGAATCCCCCAACTAAATATAGTAGAAATTGCAGGAATTGCACCAGGATCTCCTGCGGCAGAAGGCGGATTAAAAGAAACTGATATCATCCAGGCAGTGAACGGAAAAGAAATTACAGATATCTTTGAAGTTATCAGTTTGGTTCAAGAAAACCTTGGTGAAGAAATCACGCTTACAATTCTCCAGAACAATGAAATAGAAAAGATAACCGTAATTCCCAGAATTAATCCTCCAGAAGGTGAGGGAGCGATTGGGATAATCATGCAAAATCCTACCGAAATGGTTAGTTTCCTAAGAGCTATACCAATAGGAGGTAGGGTTGCTCTTGAACAAGGCAGGCAGTTGTTATCCATCCCAGGAATGCTAATCAGAGGAGAAGTGAATCCCCAGGAAACACGTATGCTCTCTCCAAAGGGTATCTTTGACGTTTATTCTCAAGTTCGGGAAGACGAGAGAGTAATCGAGCATGATGACCCCTCATTAATTATCATTAATATTGCTTGGTTCTTTGGCATAATATCTATATCACTGGGTTTTTCAAATTTACTCCCCATCCCCGCTTTGGATGGCGGAAGAATACTTTTTATTCTCCCAGAGATTTTTCTCGGTAAAAGAGTTCCAGCGAGATATGAAAACTTTATCCATTTTATAGGTTACTCAGGATTATTGATATTGATGGGATATGTTTTTTATCAGGATATTATTAATCCAATTGTGTTACCATAAAAGAAAAAATGGAAACGAACCCTGAGTATTCTTCTGATGAAGTAATTAATAACCTTTTAGACTGCAACAAGCCGTTCAACCCACAGTTTTTGCATTTCTTTTCGGATATCTCCTTGGATGACCTGGATAAAATAAAATCTATTTGGGCTAAGGTCGATAGGGATAGGAAATACACCCTCCTAAGAAATTTAGAATCTCTGATGGAAGCCAACACCCTTGTTTCTTGCGATGATATTGGCCATTTTGCTATACAGGATGATGATCCCCGTATTAAAAGCCTGGCGATCTCTTTATTATGGGAATGTAACGATATTAATTTAATTTCTATCTTCACGAACTTTTTGCAAAACGATTCCAACTTTGAAGTCAATGCTTCAGCCGCCTCAGCCCTCGGGAAATTTGTTTTATTAGGCGAACTCGAAGAAATCCCAGAAGAATCTGCAAATATGGTTCTAAATTTGCTAATTGATGAATATGTAAATACAGAAAATGACTTCATCAAACAGAGAATTCTTGAATCTTTAGGTTATTCAAGCAATGACAAAGTGAATCAATTTATATCAAACGCATTAAAGAAGGACGATAAGAAGTGGCAACTTTCAGCGTTAGTTGCCTTGAGCAGATCGGCAAATAATAAATGGGAAAAAGTTGTAGTTGAGAAATTATCAGATCTCGATCCAGATATCCAAATTGAGGCAATTAAAGCCGCCGGAGAGTTGGAAATCGAATCTGCGAAAGAGCTAATTATTGAATATATGGAAAGTTCTACACCTGATGAAGAATTGCACATGCAAGCAATATTGGCATTATCCAAGATCGGCGGGAATGATATAAAAGAACTTTTCGAGGAAATGATTGAAGAAAGTGACGATGATGAAAAGACTGAAATATTAGAAATGGCTATGGATAACCTGGACCTCTCTAATGGAATACCCTCATTTGGTCTCTTTGATCAATCATAATAATCATTATGGAGAATAAACAGAATGAGCGCTTGCACGTTTTTGTGCAAGGAAGTGTCCAAGGAGTAGGTTTCAGATTCTTTATTTATCAAACGGGATTAAATCTTCATCTGTATGGCTGGGTGAGAAACAGGATCAACGGAAATGTAGAGATCCTTGCTGAAGGGCCCAGGGAGAAATTAAATACATTGCTCAGAGAAACCCGCAAAGGTCCACAGATGGCGCAAATTGTGAAAGTTGATGTCGAATGGAAGATATCTCGGAATGATCTCCCTCCTTTCACCATTCTTCAAACAAAATAATCCAATCGCATTTATTCTTCGCCAGAAATAATTGCGATTCGCTTCCATGGGGGAACATTCGATTCATCTGCAAGCATTTTCCGCAATTCAAATATCTGATCTCGCAGAGCGGCTGCCCGCTCAAATTCTAAAGATTTTGCTGCAGCTTCCATTCTCTCTTTTGTATCTTCAATTATCCTTCTCAATTCCTTAATAGGCACTCTAGAAATCGATCCATCGACTGAATATTCCGCTTGATCATCAGCAATGGATGATTGCGACGTAAGCCGTTCAGTGATATCGTAAATTTCCTTGACAATTGTGAAAGGTTCAAAATTATGCTTCTCGTTATACACTTTTTGTTTTTTTCTGCGGCGATTGGTTTCATCAATTGCTTGTTTCATGGCATCTGTCGTCTTATCAGCATACATGATCACCTTTCCCTGTACATTACGCGATGCCCGACCTATTGTTTGAATGAGCGCAGTCGCAGATCGCAGGAATCCTTGCTTATCTGCGTCGAGAATCGCAACCAAAGACACTTCTGGTAAATCCAACCCTTCCCTCAGTAAATTAATCCCAACAATAACATCATACACACCCAACCGCAGATCCCGCAATATTCCCACACGATCAAGCGTTTCCACTTCGGAATGCAGATAATGTACATGGATCTCAATTTCCTTAAGATACTCAGCCAGGTCTTCCGCCATCCGCTTGGTGAGTGTTGTAATCAATACACGTTCTTTCTTTTCTACTCTGGCTCTGATTTCACCAATTAGATCATCCACCTGCCCACGAACAGGACGCACTTCAATTTGAGGGTCAACTAGACCAGTAGGACGAATAATCTGTTCAACCACTTGGTTTGCTTTTCCCAGCTCGTAAGGACCAGGAGTTGCGGATGTATAGATAGTTGTCCCCATCTTCAATTCAAATTCTTCAAAAGTCAACGGCCTGTTATCCAGCGCAGAGGGAAGCCGGAACCCATATTCAACCAATGTACCTTTTCTTGAACGGTCACCGTTATACATACCTCGAATTTGGGGCACTGTCATATGGGATTCATCCAAAACAAGCATAAAATCTGACGGGAGAAAATCCATCAAGGTCCAGGGGGGTGAGTCCTTTGGCCGCTGGTCTAAATGGCGAGAGTAATTTTCTATTCCAGAGCAATAACCGATCTCTCTCAGCATTTCAAGATCAAAGCGCGTTCTTTGCTCCAATCTTTGGGCTTCTAGCAATTTTTGGCTTTCTTTGAGAATTATTAGACGTTCCCCCAATTCACTTTCAATATCACTAATCGCCTTTTTCAATCGATCTTCTTCTGTAATGAAATGTTTTGCGGGATATATTTCTATTTCCTCCAATTCGGATAAGATCTCACCAGTAACGGGCTGAATTGAAATAATTTGTTCGATTTCATCACCAAAGAAAGTAATTCGGTATGAAAGATTTTTTTCGTATGCTGGAAACACCTCCAGAGTATCACCTCGCAGCCGAAAAATTCCTGGGCGGAGGTCAATATCATTTCGAGAGTAATGCTCTTCAATAAGTTGACGAAGCAGGACATTTCTTCGATAGATCTCACCTTTTCTCAGTTTGATTACAATACTGCTATACGCCTCAGGGCTCCCAAGCCCATAGATTGCAGATACTGAAGCAACGATAATCACATCCCTGCGCGAAACCAAAGAAGTGGTTGCCGCTAATCGTAGTCGTTCAATCTCTTCGTTTATATCTGTTTCTTTTTCAATATACAGGTCTTGTCTGGGAACATAAGCTTCCGGCTGATAATAGTCATAATATGATACAAAATACTCAACAGCATTCTCGGGGAAGAATTCTTTGAACTCCGCATATAGCTGCGCAGCTAGTGTTTTGTTATGCGCCATGACCAACGCTGGTATTTGTAGTTCGTTGATTATATTAGCGATCGTGAAAGTTTTACCTGTCCCAGTAGCACCCAAAAGAACCTGATGCTGTTTACCGCTTCTAACACCTTCAATCAAGCTCTTAATCGCCTCTGGTTGGTCACCCATAGGCTGATAAGGAGCTTTTAATTTAAATTTCATCTAATGATCTACCTCTGATTGAGTCTTGAATTCAACTAGCAAGTGCAACTTTGAAAGCGTAAGAGAGGTAAGC
>CAZBCD010000010.1:0-23130 GCA_964490205.1 uncultured Pelolinea sp.
ATACGAATGATTTTATCTCCTCATCCGTTGCACTAAATGTCTGAATTAACATATAAAAAAAATGATTCTATTTTTATTGGATGAGCCGTAGAATCTACGGCTCATCCAATTATATGTTTTACCTACGATTTTATCAAATCTAGTTATTACCCCACAGCGCAGGACTGTCTGCGTTATCGGGTGTAACTTTGGTTGTTGAGAGGTTGAGCATGAATCCCTCTGGTGATTTCACGATCGTTGCCGGTGACCACAGAGCGCCTTCCTGGACAACTTCACCTTCTTCAATCGCTTCGCCATTGAACACCATCTCTATCCATTTCACGATGATGCCGAAATCGGGGATCGGTTGGCTGGATGCTTCGTCTGACCAGCCGTCACGAATAGCCTGATTCGCTTCCGCACAGCCGTCAACACCGGTGAGGAAAATGTGGCCTTCTTCTCCGCGCTGGATTTTCTTGCCAAGCTGTTCCAACGCAGCAAGCACAACCGTGGTGCCTACGCAGTCAGAGTGCATGTAAATGCCGTCAACATCAGTTGAACCGACAACATCGGTGGTAGCGGCAGCGAATTTATCCGCCAGCCATTCGGTTGGTTTCGAGATAACCTCGATGTTGGGGTAGTCGGCCATATAATCATTAAAGCCGCCGCCGCGCAGTTGCGCAACGTTCTGACCCAGGTCACCCTGCAGTTCAAGGACGGTACCTTTTGCTTCACCATATTTTTCAGTGAGCAACACCACCATTTCTTCAGCAGCCTGCTTACCAGCAAGATAGTTATCGGACTGCACAATCATGTCAATTTCGCAGCCGATTGGTGCGCGGTCAATTGTGAAGAAAGGAATACCGGCTTCTTTCGCTTTAGCAACAGAAGCGCAGATGGCCTGGCTGTCAACAGGAACTGTCACAATCGCGTCAACACCCTGTGAGATGAAGTTTTCCATCTGGTTCGCCATAGTCTCTGCATCCTGGTCAGCGTTTACATCAACAACTTCCCAGCCCATATCCGCAGCATAGTCCAGGAGACCTTGTCGGATCTGACCCTGGCCACCGGATAGCTCTGGGGCGCCGTAGCCGATCGTATATGACATTGCCTCTTCTGCTGGTGCGGCTTCCTCTTCTGCTGGTGCAGCTTCCTCTACGGCTGGCGCAGCTTCCTCTGCGGCTGGCGCAGCTTCCTCTGCGGCTGGCGCACATGCAACAAGCATTAATGCGAGTATTGCCATCAGGGAAATCAATATATTTACCTTTTTCATGTTCTTATATCTCCTTATATGTTTTTGTTGAATGATATTATCGAACAATTTTTCTCTCTCTTTTCGATTATTCCTCCTTTCGGTATATAAATTTTTTATCGCAATTATTGCTGGACATATGTAAATTATTATTGAACAATCTTAACAGAATATCTTAAAATATATTTTAAATTTCTCTTGGAAAATGATATGTATCTATAATCTTCATCGATAACATTACAGTATTAATCATAGTTTAGTATTCGACAAATGTCAATAACATTTGCTAAAAAGAATCTTGCGTGAAATTATGTTCACTGATGAAAATCTTCTCATAACCATCATACATACATTTTTTAAAATGTCAAGCATTAAAATGAATACCTAACTATTAAACTCCTCTAAAATACTCTCTGCGAGCGTTTCATCAATAAAAAGCACAGATATGATTTTTGTTTTTATCGCTGCCAGGACAGCACGAATTTTTTCAACACCTCCCGCCACCGCTATTATCCGCTTAGTGTGTTTAATTTGTTCCAGGCTGATACCGATCATACGGTCATAGAATTCAGCGTGAATAAGGTTGCCATTAAAGTCAAAATAGCGACCGCAAATATCACCTACAGCTCCCGCTTCTTGCATCATGTGCATATACTTCATGCCAACGTAAACTATGCTGCCGGGTTGTGGTGGTACTACGCCAATCCCAATCACAGCAGTGGTCAAACGGTCCCACCGGTCTACCACCTGGCTGAAAGCCTGATCCTGGATCAATTCTTTCCGCAACCGTGCTGATCCGACAAACATGGGCGCCAATAAGAAATACGGCAATCCGTTAAAACTCTTTGCGGTTTGCAAGACAATTTGGTTTATTTTGGAGTAATTGCCCGTATATCCACGTTCACCCATCAACGGTACAACATCGATCTGCCTTGGAACAGACGGTGCCAGCAGTTCAACTATACGTGTGATCGTCCGCCCCCACGCCATTCCAAGAATGTCGCCATCTTTTATGTTCTTTTCTAAGTAATTGGAAGCTGCGCCGGCAATCGCCCGCATATTTAAATCATAGTATTGGTGCTTCCCGGGTACTACAAATACCTGTTCCAAATCAGACCGTTCTTGGATCTCTAAAGCCATTTTTTCGCAATTGTTTTGTGGATCAATCACTTCGATGCGCACAATCCCGCGGTCACGCGCTAATTGTAAATACTGCGCGATCAAAGAACGCGATACACCCATCTTATCAGCTATAGATTGCTGGGAAAGATTTTCATCATAATACAGATGCGCTACTTGCACCAAAGTGGATGTCATTTCTTCTTGATTACTATTTTTTGATATCATATTCAAAATTCCAATAATCCCTTTTTGATAAACACGTACGCTCCAGCTCCTACCAGCGCAGAATTTTCAAAGCTCTCTTTGACAATTATTAAATCACTTTTTGCTTCTTCGGTCATCAAAAATTCACGTACACGATTATCAACGCGTTGAATGAAATCAGGCGATCCCTTCCATACGCTGCCTCCCAGTACGATCATTTCCAAATCCAGCAGGTTTACCATGGAAGAAAGGGAAATTCCTAGTTTTCTTATCACACCCGCGATGATTTCTTTGGCCGCCGGATCACCTTGTGCTTCCGCTTCAAAAACCATTTTTGTGCTTACGGGTTTATCAGCAGCTTTACTGAGCGATTTCAAAATTTCACTACGGTCGTGATCAACAGATATTTGGCCTTGTTCTGCGATCGCAGGTCCCGCCACATAACTCTCAAAACATCCATGCTGCCCGCATCCGCATAAGCCACCACTTCTTTCATCATAAATACTATGGCCAAGATTTCCCGCAAAACCATGAGCGCCATCATAGATTTTGCCATTTAAAAATAAATATCCACCATAACCAGTGCCCAGCGTTATCCACGCTACATTTTGATTACCTTTAGCCTGTCCCCATAACACTTCCGCAACTAAAGCCATATGCACATCCGTTGCGGTGTAAACCAGCATCTGGAATCGTTCTACTGCCATTTCCCCAAACGGTATATTCCGCCAATGAAGATTAGCGACTAATACCGCCTCACCGGTTATTTTATCAATATTCCCGCAGATACTTAAACCTACTCCATTAAAATTTGCGATTTCCTTTTTACCTTGTTTAATAAACGGCTCCAGCAAATCTAATATTTTTTCTGGGTCAGCCACTCCATCATCATTAAAAGGGACGGGAAAACGTTCAGGAGGTGCAATATATTCACCATATTGGTCGATAAAGGCAATATCCATTTTGGTCCCACCAATATCAACAGCCAGTGCGTAAAAATTCTTATCCACCCGAATCCATCTCCTATTTAAATTATAGTTAGTATAAGATCTTACTCGCGCTGTTTATTATCAACAAAAACTGCTATCCCATTTTCTTTAACTAATCGCTTTTTAAAACCCTTCTCGATAACTGGTCCATAATCATGACCAGCCGCTAAATGGTATGAAGCAACAAAAACAAGTGGTTTGTCTCCTGTGTTAACCACGCGGTGCGCCCACATGGGTGGGATATGCGAGATGGTGCCTTTGATCCATTTCGCATATTGAAATTCACCATCTGGCGTTTCCATCAATAAATAGCCATTTCCCTTGACGCAAAAATAAATCTCAGGCTGGTCTTCTGCTTCATGAAAATGCCCTTTGGTCATATAGAATTCATTACCCACTGTACCCGGCTGAATGCGTGTAACCCCCAGCGCTATATCGGACTTACTGGTCTTGAATCCATGATAAATAATTTCATATATGATTGGATCACCCCCTGAAATGGCCGCTTTGACAGCTACTTTATCAGCGAACATCATTTCCAAATCGCTCACTCTGCGTTCGACTGTCTTTTCTTTCGGTGTGAAGTCACCTTTATTAAAATCAAACTGCACGCTAATTGGATAATCCGCCCGAATCAATCCCATTTGTTCTCCTTATTATTAATTATATTATTTATTGTTTGCAAGAATCCCGCAGCTTCCGCCCCACCGATCAAACGGTGGTCGGCACTGAGTGTAAACTGAATACACTTTTGCTGAATCAGTTTCTGTTTTGCCTTTAAGGCAATCGTGTTATGAACTGCGCCCACGCCGAGAATTGCTGCCTGAAATGGCATCACCATAGGTACAAATCCCCTAACGCCCATCATGCCTAAATTACTGATTGTAAATGTAGCTTTTTCTATATCCTTCATCAAAAGCTTGTGTGCCTTTGTTTTCTGTTTTAATTCTGTCAACTGTTCCGAGATGTTTTCAATCGTAAGCGTATCTGCTTGATGAATAACAGGCGCAGCCAAACCTTCCTGTGTAGTGATAGCAATCGCAAAATTGATATCCTCATATACAATTGTATGGTTATCTTGATAGAATGCATTCAAGCGCGGATGGCCTCGCAGCGCTTGCGCCACAGCTTTGATAATAAAGGCAGTTATTGTGATTGGATTTCCTGCCGCTGTACTTGCTTCCTTCTTTTTCACTAAAGAGTCAACATTTACTTCCATAGACACGGAGAATTGCGGGATGTCTTTAGCACTCTCCATCATACGCTTTGCCGTCATAGATTGCATTTTGGTGAGTTTTACTTTACGGGTTGGGATATCTATTACTCGATCGCCATCAATTTGAGCAAGGTATATTTCTACATCTTGCGCTGTGATACGTTTACCAGGAAATTTTATCGCCAGCTTAGATAAATCAACACCACGCGAGCTGGCAATCCGCTTTGCGTTAGGTGATATTTTGATACGGGATTGTGAGACTTCTTCTTTCTGTTTATTGGTTTTTTGTTGCCCCTGTTTGGCTATTTTATTTTCTCGCCCTTCCTTTATATCTTTTTTTTCATCTAATTCAGATTGCCAATCTTCATTTGCCTTTCCAACGATCGCAACCAAGGTACCGCTATTGATCGTCTCGCCCTCCTTTGGAAAAACCGCTAGCAGTGTTCCTTTTACCGGGCTTTCCAGTTCCATCATCGCTTTGGCTGTTTCCAATTCAGCAATAACATCACCACGCTGTACGCTTTCACCAACTTTCTTAATATAGCAACCTATGGTTGCTTCCTCAATAGATTCACCTAAACGAGGTAAAAATATTTTAGTTGCCATTGGTCTTAGTCCTCAAGCACCGCCACCACGGCCGCTTTGATATCCTCGATATGCGGAATTACTTCTCTCTCAGCGGCCGGACCGAAGGGGATAGGTGTATTAGCACTGCTGACTCGTTTTACCGGTGCATCCAGGTAATCAAAGGCATATTCGTTAATTACTGAAATCAATTCAGCGCCTACTCCGCCGCGTCCTACATCTTCAGAGACAACCACTACGTGGTTTGTTTTTTCAACAGAAGAGATGATTGTTTCCACATCTAATGGCACAATCGAACGCGGATCGATAACCTCAATAGAAATATTCTTTTTTTCCAATTCTTGCGCGGCAAGAAGTGCACGGTGCACCATCACCAATGTCGCGATAACTGTAACATCTGTTCCTTCTCGTTTGATATCCGCTTTTCCAAAGGGAATCTCATACTGCTTTTTGGGCAAATCCGCACCGATTTTACTGATGGATTTATCTGATTTTGCTTTTCCTCCACCTGGGGATGCTGCGCCATACAATAATTTGTGTTCTAGAAACACAACTGGGTCATTCAGATGCATAGCAGTAGTCAATAATCCTTTTGCGTCATAAGGGGTTGAAGGCATCACTAAATATAGACCCGGCGTATGCATAAAATATGCTTCAACGCTTTGGGAGTGCTGGGCTGCCCGCCCTGTCGCACCTTGCGGAGCCCGTATAACGACAGGCACACTCGCCTGGCCACCTGACATCAGGCGCAGTTTCGCCGCTTCATTGACAATTTGGTCCATCGCGCAAAACATAAAATCAGAATACTGAAACTCAATGATTGGTCGTAATCCGGTCAATGCCGCACCAATACCGATCCCCATAAAACCCGCTTCAGAGATAGGTGTATCCCAGACCCGGTGCGGTCCAAATTTTTCCAGCATGCCATTTGAAACATTGAAAGCGCCATTAAATCGCCCTACATCCTCTCCTATTAGGATCACACGCTCATCTTTTTCCATCTCCTGCACCATTGCCTCACGCAGAGCTTCAGAAAGGGATAGTTCTCTCATGTTAAACCACCTACTTTTGTAGTTTCTTCATATATGAATTTCAAATAATCATTCGCCCCCACCTCTTCACCATCCTGCGCGAAAGCGACCGCTTTTTCAATTTCATTCTCTACTTGCGCTTCAATGGCATCGAAGTCTTTACCCGTTAAAATACCCGCTTCCAGCGCAGCAGTTTTGAATCGGTCAATCGGATCATATGCTTTCCAAATCTCCACTTCTTCTTCATCGCGATATGCAGCCGGTTCAAACCTGGCATGTCCGCGTATTCTATAGGTGATACATTCCAGCAAGAAAGGTCCTTCCCCATTTCGAGCAGCATCAACTGCCGCCTTGGTCGCGCGGTAAACAGCCAGAACGTTGTTGCCATCCACAGTCTTTCCAGGTATGTTGTAACTGCAACCCCGGCTGGAAAGGTCGGTTACCGCCGACACAAGCTCGTTCGGCATTGATAGTGCGTATTGATTGTTTTCGATCACATAAACAACCGGCAGCTTCCATAAGGAAGCCATATTGAGTGCTTCATGAAAGACACCCTCATTAATCGCTCCATCACCAAAGAAGCTGATCGTAACCTGACCGGATTTGCGCACCAATGCTGATAAAGCAGCGCCGGTCGCGATCGGTATGCCGGCACCGACGATACCAAACGCACCCAGCATACCGCGGCTGAAATCACAAAGATGCATGGATCCCCCCATACCTTTACAGGCGCCATTCCGTTTGGCGAACATTTCTGCCATCATCAGGTTTAATGGAACATCCTTCGCAACACAGTGGGCGTGACCACGATGTGTACTGGTGACGTAATCATCATCCTTTAGCGCGCTTACAACGCCCACAGCCACAGCTTCCTGTCCAGTCGCCTGGTGCATGGTTCCCGGCATCTCTGTTGTCAGGAACAAGTAATACAGCCGTTCCTCAAATTCCCGCGCGCGAAACATGCGCAGATATATAGTCTTGAGAAGTTTTTTATCAAAATCCTCAAAGTTAAAAGGCTCGATTACATTTTTTGGATCTCTTGCTCCCATTATTCCTCCCACTCAATTCCAATTACACGTACCGGAAATGCTTCAACCCCAGCAATCTTGACCGGCAACGTAAATGTCCAAACTCGTTTATCCACAATTGATTTCAGGTTGGTTAAATATTCAATCAACGGTACACCCGCCCCCAACAACATCTCATGATTTGGCTGGCCAATAACCGGCGAACTATCCTGATGGCGTATTTCATGTCCCGAGGTGTCAACGCCCATTATCTTGATACCAACATTATTCACCAGCCATCCAATCGCATCTGTGGCGAAAAATGGCCTGTCATGTTGTTTTTCAGTGTAATAATTTTTATCCAATCCAGTATAGAAGAAAACAATATCGTCTTTTCGCAATCGACCGTCCGCAATTTCTTGCAGGTCAGCGAGAGAGATCTCTTCATTATTGCCATACCGTGAAATATCCAGCGTGATAGTCTCGCCAATTAAACGCTTAATTGGAAAGTCACCTGCATCCAATCCGGATTTATCATGATGAAACGGCAGTTCAACATGAGTGCCAATATGCGTACAAAAGGTTAGTTCAGTGATTAGATATTGGTGATCCGGTAATCGCGGGTATTTATTAAATTGCTCCCATTCTTCAACTTGGCGACTGTCAATATCAAGCCGATATTCCTCTTTATCCGCTAATACTTTATGAGATAGCTCATATATTTTCACTACTTCCATCCGATCTCTTTAGTTTATTTTATTAATAGTTATTTGAGGATATATGCGGTCTATATCTTCCTGGTTTACATCTCCAGTACGCTTTGTGAGCACAGAAGCAGCACTAACGGCACTCGCCCAGTGCATCGCAGATTCCCAATCATCCCCTTGCGTGAAACGCCATGCCAGCGTCGATGAGACCGCGTCACCAGCGCCAGCTGCATTCAGCGGTTTTTGTAGCGGCGCTTTGGTAAGATAAGTACCCTGTGGTGAGACACACACGATTCCTTCCTTCGACAATGTTATAACAAGGCTTTTCAGTTTATGTGCGTGGTAAAAATCCTGCGCAACTTTAACAAGGTCCATAACAGTCTCCGCCTTAAATTTAAAGGTCCATTCAAATTCCTCCCAATTCATTTTGACCACATCAGGTGTAGATTTTACTGCCTCGATCATCGCCTGTTTTTGAGAGTCAATCAAGGAAGGTACTCCCGCTTTTTGTGCAAGTTTGACCAGCTTACAATAAAAAGTTTCGTTCAACACTGGCGGAAGTGAACCGCCGAAGATAACGTATTCAGCATTTTTAAGATGGGATTGATATTTTTCCAAAAATTCTTGTTCTTGCTTTTTGGAGATCAGCACTTTTCCAGCGAGTACATGGCTGTGGATATTGGTTTTCTTCTCCGCGATGACATACGCAATTCGATTAGTTCCGCCAACCCAGATAGGCTCAGGGATAATACCGTATTCTTCGGCAATTTCCAACAGCTCGCGTCCGATCTTGCCAGCGAAAAACCCAATCCCGACAGTTTCGACTCCTAACTGCCGCAAGACAACCGCCGAATTCAAGCCTTTACCGCCAACTGAAGTTACCACTCGATCAATCCGCATTGGTGTTCCAGGAATCCACTTTTCAATGAATAAGATTTTGTCAAGTGCAGTGTGGGGGCAAACACATAATATCATATATTTATTCCTTGCTTTCCTTTAGTCAATCCATTTTTGCACTAGAACAGAAAAGGCGTTGTTGTTCATACGCTCCAGACAATCCAGTGCGACCATCATATCCAAGCTTGCCAGGATAAGACCATGTCGCGGCATCAACACCGCCGCCGCTTTTTTCTTGATGCGGTCTTCTTGGGTTTTTAAAACTTCTACGATTTTTTCAGCTTGGTCCTGTGAGTAAGATTTCGCTTCTTCATGATATTGCAGGGTGCCAAAATGATTTGAGGAATTTAATACCGGGGGAATTGGTTTGGATTGTGCCACAAAAGGATTGATGTATTTCGGATGCGCATGCAGAATTGCCTGCACATATGGAAACGCTTTATAAATCGCGATGTGTGATAAACCTTCCCGGGTAAATCTTGGATGTTCTTTCAAAGCATCCAAGTCATGATTTGATCCGGTAACTACATCTTCCTTGCCAATTATCCAATGGTAATTGGTAGCAGCCATAGTTGGGGAAAAATATACCGTCTCACCTTCTCGTAAGCTAACATTTCCGCCAGCTGTGTCTGTTAGATAGCGATCAAACATAAATTTAGCCGCATACACGACCAATTCTGGTCCGCTAAGTCTCTCAGGGATTGATTTCATTTATAATAAACTCCTTTTTGATAACACTAGAATTATAACCCGTAAATAGCATTTGTCAATGACAATTGTTATATATGCAATATGAAACCAGATTTTAGTCGTTATAATTAGAAAAAACGAGCGAGGTGAAACATGACGAAATTTGGCGCACATTCATTTTTATGGATTGACCGCTGGACAACCAAGAAAGGCAATTTTGCCATTCAGGCTGCGGCGGATACCGGGTTTGATTATATCGAAATACCTCTACTTCGACCAGATGAATTCGATCCTGCACCACATAAAAAGATTCTCAAATCCACAAGTATAGAAGCCGTCGCTTCCCTGGGGTTGCCTGAAAAATATCATATGCCAAGTAACCCCGAGGGTGCAAAACAATTTCTTTACAAAGCACTTGAAAAGCTTTGCGATGCTGGCGGTAAATATTTATGCGGATGTATTGCCTACACTATCGGAAAATTTACTGGACAACCGCCCACCCAGCAGGAACGCCAAATTGTCATCGATACACTCGGCGAAGTGGCAGATAAAGCTGCGACTATGGGAATGACCATTGGATTGGAAGTGGTCAACCGTAATGAGGGATATCTGTACAATACACTGGAGGACGCTCGTGAAGCAATTTTAGCGGTTGCCGCGGACAACCTAAATTTACATGCTGATACCTACCATATGAACATTGAAGAAGAAGGATTTTATGATCCGTTAGTCAATACTGCTGATGTGCTGGCTTATATCCACATGTCTGCGAGCCATCGAGGTTTGATTGGGACCGGTACTATCAACTGGGACGAGGTATTTAAAGGACTAAAAGACGCAAAATATCAGGGTCCACTGACTCTGGAATCTTTCACATCAATAAATCCGGATATTGTGGCGGCCACAAAACTTTGGCGAGAACCAAAATATAAACCGCAGGAGTTCGCTGAAAAAGGGTTTGAATTTCTTAAGAAATATACGGCTAAATATCAATTATAAAAATCTTTAATTCCTGGCGATAATTATTTTCGTACCATTAAATCCGGGACGGTAATCTCACCCAGTTCAGAAGTAATACGCATACCCGGCCAGGATGAGTTTTCAAAAGACCAGAGCGCTAATCCGTTTTCTGTCATCATCGCCAGTTCGCCCACCTTGGTGCCTGTTATCGTGGTAAACCATTCGAAGGGTTGGTTGATTTGTACAACCTTCTCGGTTAGGCATCGGCCAGCATCTACAATCACATATCCCGTTGGGCCACCCTGGAAGTGGTTGCGCCATTCATCCGGATAACCCTGTTGCGCATACCATTTTTTTTGCCAGGTGAGAATATCCTTAAATTTCACGCCGGGTGATAAGGATAGAAATACATTCGCTTCGATATTTGCCGCTGCATTATACACGCGCCGTACAACCCTGCCCGGCTTACCAAAATGTACGAATCGCGTCAGATTGCAGTGCAGTCCCCAGCGTCGCGCGACGGAATGCAGCATTAAATATTTATCCAACGGTTTTTCGGTTGGAATGGGGTGGCGGTACTTAAAGCAGCGATCGTCACTGCCTACAATTAATACATCCACCTCTAATCCCGCATTTATGTGCGCGCAGAGCATTTTCTCCGCAATGGTTTTTTCGGTTTCACCAGGTTTTACAGTACGGGCTATTACGCTAAACAGGTTGTCAGTCACAGTCGCCAGCCAATGCATACGCTGCATTTCTAGTTCAGTCATTGGGTAATGCAGGTCTACCAGATCGTCATACAGATTAATTGCCCCTGATAGTACAGTGTCCGATCCAACATTCTTCCCCGCTAACTCCTTGGCCTTATCGCGGATACTACCATCATACCAGCGCATGGCGATAAGTTCATACTCCTGACCGGCTACTTGTTCTTCAAGCAAACGGTCTGCATCCATACTATGAGCAACCAGATATTGATTTTTTTTGGTAATCACAATCGCGCCAAAACCATACTCTGTATTACGCACTACGTGGCTGTCGCCTCCAGTCGTAATCCAAGAAAAATGCGTGCGAGACGCGATCACCGCACCATCTAACCCACGTGCATCCAATAATGCGCGCACTCTTTCTTGTTTGATCTTACTATCTTTAATAATGAGGTTACGTATATTCATAATCTGGTCCGCTTTAGGCATCATTTACCCTTTTTTGATGGGCGGATATTATTTTTGAACAGGCGCGGTATCCATCCTAGAGACCAAACCTGCTTGATAATTGTAAACAAAAACATCTCACGGTGGCATGATTTTGACATATCCTCTTTTTTTCTTTTCAGATGTGTACCCCTCAACACCCACCATGTCCGCTTCCATTCCAGGCGCCACTGATCTGGCGTTCGACATATCCAGCAAACACCATGGCCAACTTGCTCCAGACGATGATTAAAATAATCCGTACGGCAATCAGGATAAATGAATATAGCATACGTCCATCTATATTCATCATTTGAATAAGTGAAATTATATGCAGTTGCAGCAAATCGTGTTTCTCCGGATGATCTACCGATTCATCAAAAAATTGTACAAAAGCGGGAGATGGACGCAGAAATCCGGGCAACCCTTTTCGCACGTGCACATGTTCCGAATCATAAGGCGGGGATTGCAAACAACCCATTATCAACAGACAAGAAATCTGTTTGGAAACACTTGGATTTTTACAGTTTCAATATCCATCTTTTTTGAATCCTTCCTGGCATAAATTATTTATTAATACCACGAGAAGGTTTTTGGGGGGAGCAATGATTGCTCTCCCCCTCTTTCTTATTTATCCTTTATGGCAATATACATCCCACCCCATGTAATTTTCGAAAGCCTCGCTGATTATCTCAGCGGTATGGGTGTTAGTGAACGCAGCATGGTGTTCAAATCCCATACGGCAGATATGTTTGAGTAATTTTTGCATATCTGGTATCTGGACAACCGCTCGGCTGCCAAATGTATCCAATGGATCATCCGTGATCTCACCATCACCCATATAAGCGTGGATAATTCCCTGCACATCATCAGTAGTGATGCGCGCGAAGCTCATCGGACCCGCGGGAACGCGTCCATTGATCGCTCCATAAGTATTTTCTTCACCCAATGTGGTCGCCAAGATCTCCGCGCTGCGCATGGTGAAGTTTGGGTAGAACGATTTCGCCCAGTTTCCACAGTGAAAGAAAATGCATTTATCGGTTTCATCTGCGTAATTATTATTCCAGTCAACCAAAGCTGCTGGTTGTTTGGCAGCCTGGGTCAGCGCGTACATCGAAACTGCGCCAGTAATATCTACCTCACAGGCTGACGGCATCAATTTATCACTCATCATGCTCATCAGCGTACAGGGATTAATCCCCAAATTCTGCTGGATCGAATCCCAACACTGCAGCGCAATTGCGTTTATATCATGGTATGTCATCCATTCACCAAGTGCCAAGCTGAATTTTGCCATTCGCACCAACGGTTCTTCAGGCACACCTTCGGTGGGAATATATTTTTTAATCTCTTTTAATTTAGTCTTAACAGCCTTGTTATCATCAGACATCCGGCGTGTTTTTCCGAACAGCTCAGATAAGTCGATAGTTTTAACACTGATACCGTAATGCTGCAACAGTTTCTCACTGAATCGCACGGTATTGAATGCGTTTGGTCTTGCGCCGATAGCGCCAACGCGTAAATTACGCAATCCTTTTATCACTCTGCATACACCTAAAAACTTTTTAAAATCTGCTTTGAATAAATCACCTTTAGGATCAGTTGTGTGTTCCGTTGTCAATGAGTATTTATACCCATATTGGCGCAGGTTGTTGCAAACAGAGATCTTTCCGCAGAACGCGTCCCGTCTGCGTTCCAGGGGTAGATTTACCGCATCATCCGGATAAGCTTGAACGAGGATCGGCACATCCAATCCCGCCAGCTTGATCGTATCGACGATACCTTTTTCATCGCTGAAATTTGGCATGCTGACCAGAATCCCTTCAATTTCATCTTTATGCCTCTTAAAAAGATCAGCGCACTCTTTGGAATTTTCCCATGTTTCAACGGAACCGTTTTTTGTGGCGCTTTCCGGTAAGGCGATCATATCTACCTCAAACGCATCAAACAGATTGCTGATATCCTTGCGTGCTTCTAACACTAATTCATCGGGAAAGAAATCACGGTTACCAAACATCACTGCTAAGGTCTGCTTCTTCATTTTTTCACCTCTCATTTTCATAATTTGTGGTTGATACCTTTCACTATTGGATATATCAGTTTATATAATTCATAGCGTTCATCAAATAACGCTTTGTTGCTACTGTCAGGTTCATAAACTTTTTGGATGGTTAGATGCCGGTTGATCGCCTGCACAGGATCATCGAAAACACCTGTAGCTACGCCACCTAAAATCGCCGCGCCCATTCCGGCAGCTTCTGTCACGGCGGGAACTGCTACTGGGATTCCAGTAATATCTGCTTTTAATTGGAGCCAAAGGGAAGATTTTGCACCACCGCCAATCGCTCGCAGCACATCAATACTAATGCCGCCTGCTTGCAGCACTTCGAGGTTCAAGCGTAATTCCATTGTTAAACCATCCAGTATAGCTTTGGCCACATCAGCCCGAGTTGTAGCGAATGTCAAACCCAGGACAGCACCTTTTGATAGAGTGTCAAAAGTCGGGGTTCCACTGCCAGCAAAATGAGGGAGCATCATAATTGGTGAGGGTTTTGTATCAACATCCTTAAGGATCAAATTATATGCGTCTAATCCCAATGCTGAGGCATCTATCATTTCTTTATGGCAAAATGTATCCCTGAACCATCGCAAGATGAAACCGCCGCTTTGATTGAGCGTCATCACCACATATAAACCTTGAAATGTATGCTGGTAAACTGACATATTTCCCTTAAAAAGGGTGTCGTTAAGGTGTGGTGTCTGTATTGCAACTTCAACAACTTCAGCCGTACCGGTAGATACCATCGCCATACCAGGCTTCGTGATACCTGCGCCCAACGCGCTGCATGCTTGGTCATGACCACCAGTTGAAATAATAGGCGGTTTGGAAAAACCTAATTCGCCAGCTAAATCTGAGCGCATGCTCCCACAAGCATATCCTGAGGGTTTCAACTGTGCTAATTGGGATGTGCCTATACCTAAATACTGTAATATCTCTTCGGACCAGGTATCCTTTGCAATATCATATATCTGTGTGCGTGAGGCTAGGCATTTAGAGATGATTGCTCTTCCAGTCAGTTTATTAATTATAAAATCTTCATATAATAAAAATTTGTCTGCCTTTTCCCATATCTGTCGCTCGTGTTCTCGCAGCCATAAAAGTTTTGGAAACGTATTTATGGAATGGATCGGCATGCCAGTAAGTTCAAAGATAGCTTTTTCTCCAAAATCCTCGCGGATTCGTTTGTTTTCGGTGTTGGTGCGAGTGTCCATTCCAAGAATCATCGGGCGCAGTGCGCGCCCTTCATTATCAACTGGAGTAACAGCCTCACCCTGCACACTTAATCCAATTGACCATACCCGATCAGATGCATTCGCTTTTTGGACGCAGGCTTTAAGGCATTCCTTTGCCAACCTCCACACCAGCTCAGCATCTTGCTCAGCCCATTTGGGATGGGGGATATCCACACCATATTCCTTACTGGCACTGGTGATTAAATCCAAATCATCACTAAAGTAATGCGATTTGCACCCTGTTGTACCAATATCTAACCCGATCAGCGCCATTTTCTACTCCTACACCTAATCGTCTACTGCATCTACCGCTTTGATTAATGCTTCCTCAGAAATATCTCCTGACATCCACTTATTCTGCAGTTGCCAAAGGTCAAATATAGTAGAAGGCTGGATTTCAACATCATCAATCGTGATGGGATCATCCGTCTTAATCGGTTTCTTCACAACCGCACCCTTGGCTAGACCTATGGGCAGTAAATTTTCTAAGCGCGCTTGTTCATACGTGTCGATCAGGCTGTAATAGGATACACCACCAATTTTGTCCAAAGGTTCCCCTTCAGCCAGGTTTTTCTTCGCTACTGCAAATACTTCTGAGACTAACCTGTCAAGAGGTACCATATTCGATGTCTTTCGAATAGCCAGCATCGCGCATGTCAGCGGCACTTCAATACTGCATAAATGGAAGGGTCGGAATAATGTGTAATAAGGACCATCACCCATATCACGCAGAATCATTGCTTCGCGCAAACGGGGATGATCTGTGTACACAATCACGAATACACCAGGCGCAACCCGCCCCAACCCAAAATCGACCACACCCATTTTGTTGAGTATGCCACCGTCTTCCTTTAAGCTGAATGTCTGATGGAGATTATCACGGTCTGTTTTCGGTCCGTGCATACCGCGCACATCTGCGATCAGCCCCGTTGCGTTGGAGACAGCTGCCATTTCTATCATTGTTTTTGATCCGTCCACAAACTCGATCAGCATATTCGGGTTCAAACCACGCCGTGCAGCCTCTTTTATGACAGCGGGATCTTTTGGAGAGGCATGTCGATCAAGCGGGTTATTCTTGCCTTTTCCTGCCGCGACGATTGTAAATCCAAGCGCATCTGCAAAATCATAAAGTTCCTTGCAGGCAGCAGGTTCATCACCTGCGGCCAGTGCATACAGCTGACCTTTTTGCTCTGCGTACCAGCGCAGCAGAGGCCCGACGGTGATATCTGATTCAACATTCATCATAGCTAAATCATGTTGATTGCGAATCGTTCTAAGCGCAGCCCTCGCGCCAATCTCCGGCACGCCAGTCGCTTCAATAATGACATCAAGCTGTTTCATATCAGTGACCATACAGTAATCTTTTACCGCCGCATATTTTCCTTCTTTTACAGCTGCATCCGCTTCATCTATAGATTTGGCAACGACTACTTGTTTGTCACATTGGGCGATTGCATAAGCGTCTATTACGCGATCAATATCCACATCGGCAGTAACTACTACTTCCAGTCCAACCATCATAGTGGATTCCGCTATAATGTCCGTTCCCATCTGGCCGGCGCCAATTAAACCTACACGTACAGGATTTCCCTGCGCTGCGCGTAGTTTTAGTTCTTCATTTAATCCAATCATCTATTTTCCTTATATATAATTTATGGGTTAACAATTACCTTTAGAGCCTCTCCGCCTGCCGCGGTCTTAAAAGCCTCATTAACTTCTTCTAGACCATAGGATACGGTAATCAACTTATTGCCAGGAATGATGTTTCGCTGCAAGGCTTCTAATGCAAGCGCATGGTAGCTCGGATGGTAGGAAAAAGAGCCGATTACTTCAATCTCTTCATAATGAATCTTATTTCCATCGAGCGACACCATATGGTTCGCTTTTTGCAGACCACCAAATAAAATAATCCTGCCGCGTTTTCGTGCAATCTCAACCGCCTGGGTCTGAGTGGCTGGAACAGGATTTGCGCAAATAACAATATCCGCTCCACGCCCATCAGTCATCCCGCGCACAATCGCATCCATATCTTCCTCGAATGGATTGATGATTAGCTCAGGCGCAAATACCTCCACCAATTTCCGCCGAATATCGCTCGGTTCAGAAATAATCACCCGCGCACCCCGCGCGTGGGCAACTGCAGTGTGAATACAGCCAATCGGGCCAGCGCCTATCACTACCACCACATCATCAATACTAGTGTGGATCCTATCATGGCATGCCAGCACAGAACTACAGGGTTCTGAAAGCGCGGCATGATCGAATGAAAGCGTATCTGGCATTTTATGAATAACACCGTTAACCAGTACCTCTTCCATTATCAAAATTTTCTCAGCAAAACCGCCTAAATACCCCGGTGTGATTCCAAGAAAATGGAGTTTGTCACACAAGTTATATAAACCACGCCTGCAGTAATAGCATTCCCCGCAGTGGATATCCGGCGCGATAGCTACCCTATCCCCCACCGCAAAATTTGCCACATCGCTGCCAATTGCTTCAACAACTCCGGATATTTCATGCCCAGGCACAACATCACCTTCTGGTGGTCCTTCTTTCCACCGCCGTAGGTCTGATCCGCAAACACCGCATGCTTTCACTGTAACTACAATATCTCCAGTATTGGGTTTCGGATCATCTACTGATTGTATGTCAAGCTTTCGTTTCCCAACCAAAAAAGCTGCTTTCATTTTTCCCTCTTATCTGATATCCACTTCTCAAATTTTTTACCAACAGCGCCACCTTGATGGGTCATACCGAACTGTTCAATGGAGTAACCACGCAGCTTGAGCAAAGCTACACACAGCGCATCACCAAATGCCGCGTTTACGAGGGAACTACCAGTGGCGACCATGCCAAACGGATCAATACCTTCAGGCGCCACAACTTTCAGCACAACATCACTGATTTTTCCAAGATCGGATGTCGGTTTTTCGGTTATTGCGATCAGAGAAGCGCCGCGTTTTTTTGAAATCTTCGCTAAAAGTATCACCTCAGCTGTTTGCCCACCTTTAGAGAGAGCGATCAATACATCATTTTCCCGAACAGCGCCGGATAAACCATGTTGGCTGTCGCCCACATCGATCAACAAAGCGGGTGTTCCGCAACATGATAATAAATGTGCTAACCGGCGTGCGATTGCGTGTGACGTGCCCGCACCAGCAACCAACACATGCCCTTTACAATCCAGAAGCAGCCGAACAGCTTTTATGAACTGTTCATTAAACTGATTTTTTAATTCAATAATTGCCTTTCCTTCTATGTCTACAACTTCTTTTCCTATTTGTATAATTTCACTATCTTTCATCACATATCCTCTAATATTTTCTTGGCACAGACATGGTCTGTCACTAGTACATTTATCAGTCTGCCCTTTAAAGCTGCGTGAATTACCTCTGCTTTTTTCGGACCACCCGCTACCCCTACAACTCGATCGATTTTTTTCAAGGAGGCTATTGATATGCCCATCACACGATCATCTATTTCTGAACGAATCACACTTCCGTCTTTATCAAAAAATCGCAGGCAAATATCACCTACGGCGCCTTTGTCTAAAACCAAATCAAGCTCAGTCTCGCTTAATATCGTCCCATCACGCATCAAAACTGACTCAGGCATTGGCACGCCAATACCTACAAAAGCAATATCTATATGATTAAATAAATTCAATATTTCTTTCACGTGAGAATCTGTTAATACAGCTTCTTTAACAGCGACCGTATTTAAAATGCCTGGAAAGTTTAATATCGATAATTTTGAATTTAATTGGGCGACAATACGACGCAAGATATATGTGACATGCGCCTCAGATTCAGGAGCGCCTAATCCGCCGATAAGTTGTACTAACTGTGAGTTAGGGCACGCATTGATATGTATTGCATCTGCCATCGCCCGCAATGTGGTACCCCAGGAGATTCCGATAATACACGGATCGCTGACCACTCGAGCAAAATAATCAGCTGCAGCAATTCCTATTTCACGAGAAACAGCAATTTGTGAACTTGGTTCGCTCACTTCTACGACAACCACCTCAACCATGTCGTACTTTTTTTCTAATTTTTCTTCTAATTCGGTATGAATGCCAGGTTGAGGGACAATACTTATCTTCACAATTCCTAAATCTTCAGCTTGTTTCAATAATCGGGAAACTTTCGGTCGCGACAAGTTCAATCTTTTACTGATCTCAACTTGGGTTTTATCCCCCTCATAATATAATTTGCTGACTTTTAGCAGTAATCTGTAATTAATTCGTTTTGTGTGAGGCAAGTTTTCTCTGTATAATAACATGCACGCTTGTTCAATGATGATAATACGTTCAGTTTGATTATATATCCTTATGCGGCCATTGTCAAAAAATAAGCATTGTATACTTCAAAATGTCATATTTGGTTGGCAAGCGGTGGTCACAACCCCAAAGAACAATAGGAGCGCACATAATGATAATATTGCAGCTATTCATCAAAACAGGTAGAAAGTTGAGAAATTTCAGAGACCATATATTTAGACCAGCCTAAACACTCTTTGCGCAGATTACGATTGAAACTTTCAATACAACTTTATTCGCTCTTTTTATTTGGGCAGGCAACACGATGTCAATGGGATAGGCAGAAACAGTTTCTGAAGATTCACCTTTGAATTCTCTGTCTCCGCCTGCTTGAATGATCTCCGCATAGTTATCAAAACATCTTGGCATGCAGCGATCCTGAAACACTTTGCCATCAACTACCTTGAGGGAAGAACGAAGCAAAACATCACTTTCCTTTGGAAAATATCGATGGCCATGAAAGCAAATACGTCTCTGCAAAGGACTGATTTTTCAGATTTTCCTGATAGAGATATTGAACGAGTGAGGTTGAGGTTGAACCATCGTCCTCATAAATACCTGGGGTTCTCGTCTCCGGATATAGTATTTTTTCAGGAAAAGGGGCACTTGGGGTTTGAATCCAAGTGTTGTATTAAGCGGCTTTTAAAAATAATCAGCAAATATTCGTTTGCTGAGGTAGCGATTTTTCTTCCATAAATTATGTACAAATTATTATTGCAATCCGTTAGTTATCTATTTCCTCCGGTCGGATTTTTTCAATCTGTCCGTAAAAGAAAATAATATCCACAAAACCGCCTTTCTTATATTCAAAGACATGCCACTCCAGATGTGGAAAATGTAGCGTCATACCTGCTACAATCTTGATTTTATGCCCCAAATTTTCTTTTGCGGTACCTTTTCGTACCCAACCATCCTTTGTATCTAAAATATATACAATTTCTTCCGCGTGGTGATGCGGTTCCATCGGTCCGCTCTGCTCGGAGTAATGTGCAAAACCCATCGTCATCTTGCCGCTTGAGGACAAGCCATCTTTCCCAACAGCTTTTTGGATCATACGCCCAGGTAAAAATATTTTTTCGATCTGATTTCTTCTAATCAATTTCATGCGTATCTCCTGCTTCTATAAATATTATTCATTATTTAGCGATTCGGTAACCATGTGAAAAGTATTTTTCTGATAATGTAATTACCACTTTACAAGTACTATCTGGTAAACGGTCAGCCATTTCGAATGCTTGCAAGGTTTTCTCGAAAGGAAATGTTTGTGTGATCAGTTGCTTTGCCCCATCTATGGATTTTGATAGATAAGCAATTGCGTCAGGAAACGTTCCTAAATTATTTCGGGACCCAATGATGCTTAACTCTTTCTTTGTTACATCCACTCCGTGAATTGAAAATTTTTCTTTGGTGACTCCGACCACCACCACTCGGCCACTATCAGCAACCAAATCAACCGCCTGCTCAACCAGCGATGGTAAACCAACTGCTTCCACCACAACAGACGGACCATATCCATTAGTCCAATCCAGAACAGTTTCTAGCAAATTTTGCTCTTTTGAATTAACAATTCGGTCAGCGCCCATTTTTCTTGCCAGGTCCAGTCTGAAATCCAAAAGGTCGCTGATCATCACAAGTGCTCCTTTTTCTTTCGCGGCAGCCAGAATCGTCAAACCAATTGGACCTGCACCTATGATTAATACCTGGTCAGCAGTCGTTATCATTCCCCTGTTTACCGCGTGAAAACCGATTGAAAAAGGCTCTGATAGCACAGCGATTTTAAAAGGAATGGAATCATTAATCGGATGTATGCAGGTGGATGGTACCTTAAAAAATTCAGATAAAGCGCCATTCACAGTCACACCAACAGTTTTCATATTGCTGCAGCAATTTTTCCTGCCGACCAGGCAAGGATAACATGTACCGCATGGAATCAGGGGTTCCAACACCACATGATCTCCAGGCTTTACATGTGTAACACTTGCGCCAATTTCCGAGACAACTCCAACTGCCTCATGGCCAAGAATCATCGGAAATTGTGTATAAGGATGATCACCGCGGAAAAGGTGAATATCCGACCCACAGATACCGACAGCTGCTGTTCTGACAACCACCTCGCCAGAATCAGGATGCGGTTTATTGGCAGTCTCAAACACCAACTTTCCTGGCGCAAGCGCTCTAACTAGCTGCATAGTTTTCTCCTTTTATTTTTTTGCGAGCCTTTTTTCAGCCTCCACTAATACTTTATTCCAATTCTTGACAAAGCTGTCGCGGAATTTCACAACTGGTCCAAATTCCTCATACTCCTCTGGCTCAAGCCCACCCTCTTCATACCCGTGTCGGAAATCTGGTAATTTTTCCATTAATTCATCAATCACATATAGCGGAGTCGGTGTAAAAAATCGCTCTACGACAGGCGGATCCATTTTCAGCAATTTATCTGACATCCCCATCCAATTGATAGTAATACACACATCAGCACCAATCATCTCCGTAAAGTGCTGCGTACCTCGCGCGCCGCCACCCACAAAAGTGACATTATAGCCACGATCAATATAGATCTGATACAACTTACGCGCGATCGTTAATCCAGCTTGGTAGAGGATATCAGGTGAGATTTCAATTTTATTGCGCTCCACCATTTCACGGAGATATTCATCATAGATGCCGGTGATATGCGATATATAAAATTTTGGCCGCTTTCCAGATTCTTTACTCACTTTTTCATACAGTTCGCACAAATCAAGCGCCTGCTGGACTGCAAAGACTTCTGTCGCATTGATTGGTGTATCCTCCGCCACCAGCGTCTCCATGGCTTCCAGACCAGGTTCGGTAGTTGGAATCTTGCAGCAGATATTTTCTCCAACAGCGCGATTCTTACGCGCTTCTCGGATCACGACTTCAGGATCATCTTCATTGATCGGATCGCCCTGAATGCTGACGTAACCTTGTTCACGCGGTTTTTCATTATACAGCTGCATAAATTTTTCCGCAATCACACTCACCAATTGCCGCTGAAGATCCTCTTCCACACCTGTGGCTGTATCAACTCCCATGAGAACTTTATCCAATTCATCACTGACATAATCTTTCTCATTAGGCCGATCGAAAAGCATCTTCCCGCAATACGATGGATTACAGGTACAGCCAACTGCGCCCTGTGCGATCGCCCAATCTGTTTCCTCTCGGGTTGGATTATTGATCCAGTATTTTGTTGGGGTCAGTGCCGCAACGCGTTTAAAATATTTATCTTTCATTTTAATTTCTCCTTTTTAATTTAATGAATGCTTTAAACAAACAGTATCACATAGCGGTTTGCCCGCCGCCCACATTTAATACAATGCCTGTTACCATGGAAGCTGCTTTAGACGCCAAGAATATTGCCGGCCCTACAATTTTCTCAACCTCACCGAACCGCTCCATTTGAACCGTCCCTCTCGATTATATCGGCCACGGATTCGGCAGTTTCCTTATTAATATCAACCACCGCCACATCCGCTCCAAACCGCGCAAATCCTTTCGAGATAACACCACCCAATCCTTGACCGTTTCCGGTTACCAGCGCTGTTTTTGCTTCAAGGCTGAAAATTTTCTTTACATTATCAATGACCATAAAACCTCCATATTATCCTTCTTGGATTCAAGTATCAAGTGCAACAGTGATTATTTAAGAATACCACAGGCGG
>CAZBCD010000011.1:0-23086 GCA_964490205.1 uncultured Pelolinea sp.
TGTATTAAAGTTCCTTTATCTTGTCAATTTTGTCATTTGTTTTTCAACACCCTAGGTATATAGGGCTTGACAGCCGTAGAAATATTGTTCTATAATAGAACAAATATACTAATTCTGGAGGAAGCCATGAACCTGACAACCACACAGCGCTTTTCACGCATAACCAACCAGTTTTTTAAGAATGTACGCGTACGCTCAAACTCCCTGTATATGGCAGTAATTATCCTGGCGTTGGCTGCTTTTGAGTTATTTAATTTCAGCACAACTGATTTTGCCCTGCGGGATATCCTGGGAAACCAGGGGAGCGGTACGCTGGCATGGTCAACGATCCTGTCGCTGGCATTCTGCGGGATGGGTATTGCCGGAATCGCGAAGATCCTGGCATCCCCGCAGGAAGACGCCGGAAATAGGAGCAGCTGGTACCTGTTAGGGGCATGGGTGCTGGCGGCCGCGATGAATGCCGGCTTGACGTGGTGGGGGATCAGCGTGACAATCTACAACCAGCCCGCCCATGCGGTCATGATTATTGATCCAATGACGTATGTAACAGTGGTTCCGGTTATTGTGGCGGTGATGGTTTGGGTGATTCGTGTGCTAATCATCGGGACACTGGTCACATCTTTTGATCTGGTCTTGAAAGAAAATAAGCAAAAGGGAAAGCCGGTTGGGAAGAAAGCATTTGGATTCCGCACAGAAAAGCAAGCGCCTCCTCCCGGATACAAATCTGTTCCGAGCCGGGCAAGTGTGGATTATGAGGGTTTTCCGCGATAGATAGATCATAATCCCAGATTAAAACACCAGGTTCTATACCTGGTGTTTTTATTACCATACTATAATCTCTGTCATGAAATACAATCCATCGAAGCCCGCGCAGTGGATAGCTGACCAATCCGCATTGGATAGTATCATCCCCATGCTGTCCAAGGGACCTTACCTCGCGGTGGATACGGAATCAAACAGTTTATTTGCTTATCGGGAACAAGTGTGCCTGATCCAGTTTTCAACAACTGATACAGATTATCTGATTGACGCGTACGCAGAGCTTGATCTTTCGCGCCTGCGCCCGATCTTTAATGACCACGCCGTGGAAAAGATATTCCACGCGGCAGAATATGATGTCATGTGTTTGAAAAGGGATTATGGTTTTGAATTTATCAATTTATTTGATACCATGCAGGCTGCCCGCGTCTTAGGATTCAAGCAGCTTGGTTTATCAACTATGCTGGAAGGACAGTTTCATATTGAACCAGTGAAAAGCTTCCAAAAAGCGAATTGGGGAAAACGCCCGCTTACGAATGATATGAAGCAGTATGCGCGCATGGATACGCATTACCTCATACCGCTGCGTGCACGTCTGGATGAGCAGCTCCGCAAGAGCGGGCTGCGTGAATTGGCGCTGGAAGATTTCCAGCGCCTGTGCCGTGTTGAGAATAACCACACTGATGCTCCCCTGTATGCACAAGTCAGCGGCTATTATCATCTTTCACCGCGGCAGTTAAGCATACTGGATGCTTTATGCCGCTACCGGGATAAAATTGCGTCGCAATTAGACCGGCCGTTGTTTAAAGTTGTCGGCTCGCGCGCGCTGTATGCGCTGGCAGAAACGAGCCCCCAAACCATCGAAGCGTTAGAAACAATTGAAGAACTGTCTCCGCGCCTTGCTAAACGATATGGACATGGACTCATAGCAGCGGTAAAACGCGGGCTGGAAGCTCCTCCGATTGACCTGCCGCGGTATAAACGTCCATCCCAGGCATATATTAAACGGTTAGAATATTTGAAGCTGTGGCGAAAGAATAAGGGAAAAGAGATGGGAGTGCAATCAGATATTGTTCTGCCGAGGGATATACTTGAAGATATTGCCAACCGCAAACCGAAAGATATTCCTGAGTTAAAGAAAGTTATGGAAGAAGTGCCCTGGCGCTTCAACCATTTTGGCGGCGAGATAATACAGGTAATTAAATAAGGTAGAGAAGAATGAAGATACGATTTTATGGAGCAGCCCGTACGGTTACCGGCTCTCAGCATTTAATTGAAGTGAACGGAAAGAAATTGCTGTTGGAATGCGGTATTTTTTTTGGCAGGCGGCGCGAATTTTATGAACGCAACAGCTATTTTCCATTTGAACCGAACGACATCGACGCGGTCATTCTCTCGCATGCGCATATTGACCATTCCGGAAACCTTCCCAATTTGGTCAAGCAGGGCTACGATAATCCCATTTATACGACACCGCCCACCGCAGATTTAGCCGGCATCATGCTGAGGGATTCCGGACATATTTACGAGGAAAACACAAATTATATCAATAAGAAGAAGCGCAAACACGGTGAACCCGCTGTGGAACCGCTGTACAAGATACTCGACGCGGAAAAGGTGCCGCCCCTGTTCTCTGAAGTGGAGTACGATCAGCAGTTTGAACCTGTCAGCGGAGTCACGGCGCGCCTGGTGGATGCGGGACATATCCTGGGGTCTGCCGCAGTTGTGCTTGACATTAATGAAAACGGAAAGAAAACACGCTTATGGTTCTCCGGAGATATTGGACGGGAGCGGCTGCCGCTCCTTAGGGATCCGGTCATGCCGGAAGACGTGGATGTGCTGATGATGGAATGCACGTATGGCGATAAAGCCCACCGTGATCCAGAAACAGCGTATATTGAATTCCGGGATGTGGTCAAACGCACGATCGCGCGCGGCGGTAAGGTGATTGTGCCCGCTTTCGCAGTCGGGCGCACCCAGGAACTGGTTTACGCGCTCAATCGCATGATCACTGAAGGCGAACTCCCGCGTATTCCTGTGTTCGTTGACAGCCCGCTGGCGATTAACGCGACGGAGATTTTCCAGAAATATCCTGATTATTACGATGATGAAACCCATGAGTTTATGCGCACCGGCAAACACCCCGCGCTGACCTTCGCTGGTTTGCGCTACACACGCCCGGTGGCAGAATCCAAGGAGATCAACAAAATTAAAGAACCAATGGTGATCATTTCAGCATCCGGTATGGCGGAAGCTGGCCGCATCCTGCATCATCTTATCCATATTGTAGAAGATAAGCGCAACACTGTCTGCATTGTCTCGTGGCAGGCACCGCATACGCTCGGGCGCCGGCTGGCGGAACGCCAGAAAACAGTGCGCATCTTCGGAGACGAAGTGCGCGTGCGGGCGGAGATCGCGACTATCGGCGGTTTATCCGCGCACGGCGGGCAGAAAATGCTGCTGGATTACGCGAGTGCGGCAAATGGGAATGGACTGAAGCAGATCTACCTGGTGCATGGTGATGAAGGACCAGCCGCTGTTTTGATGGAGAAAATGAAAGAACATGGCATAACCAATGTGCGCTTCCCGGAACGTGGTGAGGTCGCTGAGATATAAGAAAAGATCTCTCTTGGAAAACGAGAGGATTTTTTTATCTGCGATTGTATGATGATGAAATAATGCAGTAAGGGATACTAAAAAATAGGAATTTATTATGCCTATCGAAAACAACTATCTACAGCCTGATCTGCTTAAAGACGGCCGCAAGATGCTTGCCTTTGATATTGAAATCGCAAAAGAACTGCCTGATGACTTCGATGATTTCAAAAGTAATCGCCCCCTGGGTATCAGCTGTGCTGCCGCGATAACTGATGAGGGGAATTTTTCAGAATGGTATGGCGGAAAACGGGATGGAGAGTTTACTGAACAGATGACAGTAGCTGAAGTTTTAGAGATGGTTGATTACTTATGGGATATGGTTCAGGCAGGGTACCAGATCTATACCTGGAATGGACTGGGTTTTGACTTTGATATCCTCTTTGAGGAATCCGGGGGTGACGAGCGCTGTAAACAGATGGCGCGCTCGCATGTGGATATGATGTTCCATTTTTTCTGCATCAAAGGATATGCCATTTCACTGGAGAAAGCAGCCAGGGGAATGGGATTGGAAGGAAAAACGGAAGGGATGGATGGCGCGTTAGCGCCAAAGATGTGGCGGCAGGGTAAGCATGACCAGGTACTGAGTTATGTGGCGCAGGATGTACGCGTTACCCTGGGTCTTGCCAAGCAGTGTGATCGTAAAAGGCAAGTGCGCTGGACGAGCAACCGGGGACGAGATCAGGTGTGTCCGCTCCCGGCCGGGTGGCTGCCCGTTGAGCAGGCGCTAAAGCTGCCAGAACCGGATACTTCCTGGATGTCCACACCCTGGCCGCGCTCGAAATTTACCGGTTGGTTATAAAAAACTAGCTAAAAAGATCCAGTATCTTGGAGTAAAGAAGTCCACAAGATACTCTCCCCAATCATAAGGAGTGAGGGGTTTTATGATCCTTCAACCCCGGTTATATTTTTACGTCCAGGAAAAGTGAAGGTTGATATAATCTAATTCATGCCCCAGCAATCCCCGATTTCCAGATTGCGTGCCTATTTTGCATCCCCGAAAGGAAAGCGTGCTAGCCTATGGCTGATCTTCTTTCTGTTCTGGGGCGGAGCAGCTGCTGTTCTCCCGTTCATTTCTGTATATTATGAGAGCGTGAACCTGTCGGGAAGTCAGATCGGGCAGTTGAACAGCATCCCCCTTTTTATTACCCTCATCAGCAGTGTTGTATTTGGCTTCCTGTCGGATGTATCTAAAAGAAATAAACTGCTGCTGCGTATTTGTGCCGTGGGAATGATTGTGGCGCTTTTTCTGTTCCCTCAGGCACAAAATTTCACCGCTTTTCTGCCAATCGTTCTGATTTATTCTATCTTTCAAGCTCCTTTCAACCCGATTCTCGATGAGACCACACTGGTCGCGATGGAGAACCCGGAGATGTACGGCAAAGTGCGCGTGGGCGGATCCATTGGGTGGGGCTTGATGGTGCTGGCAACTGGTTTTCTAATCGATAATTTGGGTATAGGAATCCCCGTGATCTTTTATATCAACATTACCTTCCTCGTGCTTTTTTTCATGATCACAGCATTTCTTCCTGGATCAACCACTAAAAAAATAACGCCTGGATCAGATGTGACCCTCAAGAAATTAGGAAAGATGCTGCTCCAGCCCGGGTTCCTGCTTATCTTTTTGCTTATCATTATCTGGGGCATGGGAGAATCGAGCATCGGGAATTTTCTTTTTTTGCATATCAAACATCTGGGGGGTAGTTCCACGTTGATGGGCACTGCTTTATCAATTTCGTTGATCGGTGAAATTGTGACTTTCTCAATGTCGGAAAAGATTCAGGCAAAGATTGGGGAATTTAGGATGATCCTGATGGCTTTCATTGTCCTATTCATATGGTTATCAGGATTATCTTTGATAAAAGATCCAAACCTGATCCCATTCTTCCAGATATTCGGTGGCGCGGGATTCGCATTGATCCAATCGGGAAGTGTGGCGTATGTGAACCGCCGGGCGCCGAAAGAGCTGGGAACAACTGCGCAGGCGCTGCGTGGTGGGGTGCTTTCCGGATTAGGAACGGGGATTGGGGCGCTGATCAGTGGGGTGCTGTATGAATTTACCGGATCAAGTGCGATGTTTCGGATCATGTCCTTTTTACAATTGGGTGGTTTTATATTGGGGGTATTGATCTTCCTGCGTGACCGGCGGATGAATTCCGCTCGATCGGCTGAAAAGTCTCTGGAATAAAAAAAGAAGCCGGGAGCGAAAGCTCCCGGCAGAGTCAGAAGTGGACCCAGCTGGCCATTTGGCTCAACCGATCCCATCATCCAGCGGTATGGCGCACGCGCTGCGCTAACTGCTCCCTGCCGGTGGTTTATGAGAAATCATCCTCACATTCTTCGAATGTCGGTTGTAAACCTAACAGACTCATGGCCAGGCACACAATACTGACAAATCCTACAGCTAATCGAGTAATGATAGCCATGATTCACCTCAAATGTTCGCCTTTCGTGGACCGATAATATATTTCGGCGCAGCGATCCAAAAAGGCATTTATATTGGCCTCCGCGATATCGCGTTCAGCCTTGTTAATAATGTGCAATAATTGCAGATTTGCTTTATATAACGCAGAATATTCATATAAGTTGCTCACTATTTGGAAAAAATTGGGTGTGTTGAACAAATGCGGGAAGTATTATTGCTTTGCCCAAACTCCGGCAATAGTTTCACCGCATTGGGGACAGGTGCCTTCAATGGTAATGCGGTTGGAACGTACGGAGTACCCTGTACGCTCGATGAGCAGTGCCTGGCAGCGGGGGCAGTATGTGTTTTCGAGCGGTCCGACGCGCCCGGGCAGGTTTCCCGCGTACACATAGCGCAGCCCGGCTTCCTGACCGATCTCTGCCGCGCGTTGGATTGTGTCAGCGGGTGTGCGTTCAGCATTGAGGTGTTTATAGGTTGGATAAAAGGCACTGACGTGCCAGGGGATATCCATGGATATGCTGGACAGGTACCTTGCAGTATTCCAAAGCTCTTCATTACTATCGTTAAATTCAGGGATCACCAGTGTGACCACTTCCACCCACATACCGAGATCATGGGCGAGATTAATAGTATCCTGAACAATCTGCAAATTACCGCCCAAATTGTGGTATTTCTCATGCGACATGCATTTAAGGTCGATCTTATAACCATCCAGGAATGGCTGGAGCGCGCTCAGCACTTCGGGTGTAGCAAAGCCGTTAGAAACATACACACATTTGAGTCCGTTTTCTTTAGCGAGTTTGAAGATGTCTATAGCCCATTCACTGGTAATGAGCGGCTCGTTGTAAGATGAGGCGATAATTCCAGCGCCGGATCGAAGGGCGTAGTGCACCAGTTCCTTTGGGCTGATTTCCTGGATATATCGCGTGCTGATGGCTGAAGCGGGGTCACGCAGCGCCTGCGAACTGACCCAATTTTGGCAGAAATCACAGTGAAAATTACACCCCAGCATTCCAAACGTGAGAGCATCACTTCCCGGCAGAAAATGCATGAAGGGCTTTTTTTCGATCGGATCCACATTGGCAGCTGCCACGTAGCCCCACGGTACATGCAGTTCTCCATCGATATTGACGCGCATCTGGCAGATACCGCGTTTACCAGGTTGGATCAGGCAGCGATGCGCGCATGCATGGCAGCGCACCGCGCTGTTCTCCTTTGTGAATAACCACCCGGGATGCGTGAGAGCATCCAATTTTTCAGAAAAATCCTGCATCGCATTTATTATAGCAACCATGAACATAAGCGCGTGTATAATCGGCAGAGTACGGATATCTGTACACCATTGGAGGAAAAGATGCCGGAGCGTATACCGATCATAATCGGAGACAAAGCGATTGAGAAATTCATTGAATTCTGCCAGCAGAAAGGTTACGAGAAATCTATGATCGTGGCGGATGAGAATACCGCGCGGGCGCTCGGGGACCGTGTGCATCAAGCTGTTATGCGGGAGGGATGGGATGCGATCTATCATATACTGGATCCAGAAGGGCTGCATACGGATGGAACTACACTGACGCGGGTGCTCAACGCCTATGATGCCGTTCCGCGGTTATTTGTGGCGGTTGGCTCGGGGACGATCACGGATACAGTGCGCTTCACCAGCCACCGATCGCAAAACCAGTTCGTCTCTTTCCCTACGGCAGCATCGGTGGATGCGTATACATCCAAGAATGCGCCGGTAACAGTTGGTCATATGAAAGGATCGATCTACTGCCATGCACCGATCGCTATTTTCACGGATCTGCCAACCATCTGCGCGTCACCAAAATTTCTGACTACTTCTGGCTTCGGAGACCTGGTCAGTAAGTTGACCGCATCGGCTGATTGGAAGATGTCCCATATGATCTGGGATGCGGATTTCGACGAAGAGATTTATGCCAGAGCTCTGCGGGCGGGGCAGCGCGCTGCTGAGGTGGTGGGTGGGATTCGTACTGCTGACCCGGATAGCATGGCTGCGATAATGGAGGGGCAGTTCGCGAGCGGTTTTTGCATGGCGGATTTTGGCAGCAGCGCCCCGGCTTCCGGTGGAGAACATCACATTTCCCATATCTGGGAAATGATGTTCCAATGGGAAAATAAGGAAGGACTGTATCATGGCCATGCAGTGGGTGTGGCGGCGATTATGTGCGCGGAATGGTATCAGCGGTTGAAAGCATTATCCCACAGGGGGGCGGAAGATCTGCTGAATAAAATTAGTATTCCACCCCGAAGCGTACAAATAGCCGCTATTGAGAAAAACCTCCCTCACATTGCGGGAGAATTGATCGAAAGTGATCCCATTTACCTGCAGTTAAGCGACCTCCAGAAATTCAAACACATCTGTGAGCGAATTCTTGATCGCTGGGATGAGGTGCAGGCAGCCGCTGCGAGTGTGCCTGATCCAGATGCGATTCGCGCCTGGATCAAGAGTCTTGGCGGTCCGGTAACCCCGCAGGATTTAGGCCTAACCAAAAAACAAGTCGAGATCGCCGTGGATTACGGTCATTATTTACGCGAAAGATTCTCAATTAATATCATCCGTAAATTATTTGGGTGGTGATATTTATACTCAGCAACGGACCGATTCATTATTTTTAACCGCTATAATTGAGCGCGATGGATACAAAATCGCTCAACATACTTGAATTTCCGAAAATTCTAGAACAATTATCTGAGCATACCGCTTTCAGTGCGTCAACCGAACTTGCGCGTTCATTGCGGCCGACGAATGACCTCAAATTAGCCCGCGATCGGCAGGCACGCACCAGCGAAGCGAGCCGTTTGCTGAGCGAACATGCAGACATCGGTGTAGGCGGTGCACGGGATGTTCGCCCTCAGGCCGAAATGGCTTCACGGGGGGGTGTCTTATATCCTGAAGAACTGCTTGATATAAAAGCAACTCTGATTTCTGGCAGGGACCTATTCAGGTTTTTTGAAAAACTCGCGTTTGATCTGCCGCATCTGAAAGATATTTCCGCGTCATTGGCACCGACAGATGGGATGATTGAAGCGATTACCCGGGTGCTTAATGATAAGGGAGATGTGAAAGACAATGCTTCAAAGAAATTGGGCGAGATCCGTGGGGGTTTAAAGCATGCCAATGAACGGGTAATGGATAAGCTAACTCATCTGATCAATGATCCTTCAACCGCACGCATGCTGCAGGAGACGATCATCACGAAACGATCGGACAGGTACGTTGTCCCTCTGCGGGCGGAATTCAAAAAAAGGATGAAATGCGTTGTACAGGATCAGTCTTCATCCGGTGCGACCCTATTTGTGGAACCACTGCCAGTGGTGGACCTGAACAATGATCGGATTGCGCTGACTAAAGCCGAAGTGGAAGAAGTGCACCGCATTCTTTCTGATTTATCCGGGCAGATCGGCGAACAATTCAGAGAAATCCAGGAGATTGTCCAAAGCCTGGCATTTTTAGATCTGACACTCGCCTGCGCAAAATATGCGTTTTCACAGAAAGCGGTGGAACCCATTCTACTTTCTTTCCCTGATTCGAAAAATGAAATCCCAGATCCGATTTTCCGTTTTATCCAATCACGCCACCCTTTGCTTGATAAAAAAACAGCCGTCCCAATCGACATCTTTCTTGAGCAGGGGACGCATGCCCTGGTCATCACCGGACCAAATACTGGTGGGAAAACCATTTCGTTGAAAACCGCTGGTCTGCTGGTGTTAATGGCCCAGTCCGGCTTGCACATTCCCGCCCAGTCCGGCTCGCAGGTATGTGTTTTCAGGGATGTGTTTGCTGATATCGGTGATGAACAATCAATTGAGCAGTCCCTGTCCACTTTTTCCGGGCATGTTACCAACATCGTTCGCATCTTAAAGAAATCAAACCGCAATACTCTGGTGCTTCTGGATGAACTGGGAGCTGGCACTGATCCACAGGAAGGGTCCGCACTTGCGCGGGCGATCCTTACATTTTTGATGCGGCGGCAGACCCCCTGCCTGATTGCCACTCATTATCCGGAGTTGAAGGCATTCGCTCACAGCGCAGAGGGTGTCTTGAATGCCAGCGTGGAGTTTGACGTGCGCTCACTAAAACCGACATACCGTTTGTTAATTGGCCTTCCCGGACATTCGAACGCGCTGGCGATTGCTAAACGGCTTGGTATGTCCGATGAGATTGTTCAGGATGCACGGGACATGATTGATCCTGATAACTTACGGGCAGATGACTTGCTTGATGACATTCACAGCCAATTAGAGGGTGCGCGGGCACAGAATGTGCGTGCAGAGATGCTGCGCGCGGAGGTAGAAACTGAAAAAGAAAAATTGTTAGTGAAACTGGCTGGCATCGAAGAAGAACGTTTAAAGATATTGGAAGATGCCAGGCGCCAGGCAGGACAGGAAGCGGAGAAGCTATACACAGAGATAGACGCTATCCGTAAACAGGTGAAAGCACCCGCGAAATCTACACAGAAGAAAAAGATTCTCCGCAAGCAAGTGAGCGATCTGAAGGAAAGGATTGATGAACCAATTGAAAAACAGCACTTTCAACCGCGGCGCCGTCGTCCGCTGCGAACGGGTGACAGAGTGTATGTAAGCCGATTGGGTACGGATGGGATCGTTTCTTCAATCGCCGAAGATGAAGTTGAAGTGCAGATCGGGAAGATGCACGTCAAGGTGGACTTGCGGGATATTGAACGCTCTAAGAATGAAGAGCGGCGAATTAATGGTTCGGAAGTGATTGAAAGCCGTTCTGATTCGGGCAAAGAAATTTTTTATCCATCTCCTGGTACAGAACTGCATCTGCGCGGTATGCGCGCAGAAGATGCCCTGCTGGCGCTTGACCGCTATCTGGATGCGGCGCATGCCGCCGGGCTTCCTTTTGTACGTATTGTGCACGGAAAGGGAACGGGTACCCTGCGGCAAGTGGTGCGGGAAGCGTTAGGAAATGTGCAGCTGGTGGAAAGATGGGAGCTTGCGCTGGATAACGAAGGTGGAGAAGGCGTTACAGTTGCTTTTCTAAGAGATGATTAAAGAAAAGATCGATAGTGGCTGACCTCTTACACTATCGATCTTCCTTCACGGTTTCCCTAATCACCGTGCTGCGATGGTAACTAAAAATCCGATAAAAACCCCGAACCATTGTTTATAATACACTACATTGTAAAAAATCGCAAATATATTTTATGAAAACATGATATTGTAAAAGTTGCTAAATATTTATAATTGTACCAGGGCGGCCTAGGAAAAATTATCTAAAAGAAAATAGAAGGCAGGCGTTGGATTACGCCTGCCTTCTTATTGGAATTACAGGTTATTAGTAGCCGAATCCGACAAAACTGCCGGAAGAGAAGATGGATAATCCACCGGATAAGACATCATAGCGCAGCAGCGACACATCTCCCCAATCCTGCCCGCGGACTTCTACCAGCAGGATTTCATCATCGAGCCATCCGGCAGGACGCATAAAGGTTACTTGATCGCTTTTAATGGCCAGGCCGGCTGTCGAGTCCACCAGGTCTCTCACAACACCGCCATTTTGGACATCTCCTATACGCACGTACTGATGAAAATTAGATGGTTCCGAGATCATCGAACCGCTTGCTTCTAACCACGCCGCGAATTGGTTATTTGGGGAGAAAACCGCGAATCCTGCCCCCCGGTCGCTGGCGGGATCCAACGCGAAAGAAGTTTTCTGGCTGTTGGCGAGGTTGATAACGGTCATAGCCCGGTCTCCTGCCATATCGAAATCAACGGTACCGGCGTGGCTCAGGTCGGGTGATATGCCCTGAAAACTGCGGTCTGCATCAATCTTCTGAAGGTTGTCCCCAGTGGTAAGATCGAAAAAGTACAACCCTTTTGTGATAGGAAAGATCAGGTCTGCTCCACCGATTCCCCATCCAGTCTTTGTATACCAGACCCCATATGGTTCGTCGTTGACCGCTTCAATACCTACGGGCATAAGCGCCATGTAGGCGGGTTCATCAATCAGGTCATAGAAGGATTCGATACTGCCTAAATTTACCGCATTTCCAGCGTACAGGAAGGAATGAGGGAAATTATCCGGGCTGATTATCACTTCTGAAAATGCGAGCGCGGATTGGCCGGGTGCTCCTATAAGCGAAAGAAACGAATTTGTTTGTCGTAAAGTGGATATGTGGCCGTTCGTATTTGCCATTAATGCACCCTCTGGATCCCAACTGCGGTAGATGATTGGTGGTAGTAGTCCGCCTGGGATTTCTTTACCGGCAATGGCCACATTTCCCGGCTCAGTGAATCCAATACCGGGAGTTTGTATTTCCGAAAGGACCTGCCCGTTTACATCAAGATAGGTTAATCCGATACCATTATCCGTGTTGACCAGCACTCCATCCGGAAGCAGGTCTCCAACGCCCGTTATTTCAACTAATAAATCTTCAGTTTCATTGCTCCCATCTGCCTGAGATGTGGCCGCATTCGGCACTTTGGCATCATTATCTGCCAGACCATTTGTCACAATCTGGCAGCTTGGAAAAGCAAGCAGCGTTACCAGGACGATCGTGTTTATTATGATCCTCTTAAAATTCATTTAAAACCCACCGGGTTAAAATTTCGCATTGTAATAACGAAGAAAGCGCCGGGAAAATTCCATGTAAAAGTGGAAATTTAGAACCATACCTCTTTGATCTGCTTATCCCCCAGCAGCTTCTGGACCAATTTATCATGCCGTTTGTTAGTGCCGTACGTTTCAAAAGTGCATACCATTTCATCTTCCTTTTTTTCCTGTTTATAATTTTGGATCGAAAGATGATGCTCCTTGAAAAGTGATTTTAATTCTTTATATTTATCCCAGCTGATCTTGGTGGCGATTTGGTAGGTGCGTGTTTCACTGGAAATCTCCAGATATTCCTCGAAACGCGTGAATAACATCAACACAACAAGTGCCATTAATCCGGCACCGGCTGTTAATATATACTCTCCTGCGCCGGAAGCCATTCCCAATGCGGCTGTCAGCCAGATGGTGGCGGCGGTGGTCAGGCCAGTTACCCGCCCGCGATCTTCCAGGATGACACCAGCACCCAGAAAACCGATTCCGCTGACGATATTGGCAGCGATACGCCCCGGTTCATTGCTGTCATACAAGCCAATGCGGAAAGAAAGGATAGTGAAAAGGGCGGAACCCAAGGATATCAGGATCAATGTGCGCAGCCCCACTGCTTTCTTGTGGCGTTCGCGTTCTGCTCCAATGATGCCGCCAACTAGAAGCGCCATTCCAAGGCGATAAAAATCATCAGGATTAAAAATCATCGTATCTCCCTTCCAGATAGATTTAATTACTTCTAATTTTAACAAATTTCAACAGGTTAAATGAAAGAAACCTGCCCAAATGAATGGAAAACATCGAATTTTATCCGTAAATTAGCAGGTTTCTTGCTTTTTGATGTTATTTTTTTCTCAATAAACCGTTCTTGATCTCTGTAAGGGTTTCGTTCATACGGAAGAATAGGATGAGGAGTTCGCAGTAAATGCGTACAACCACTGGGCCCAGGATTATCATGAAAAGTCCGCCTAAAAATGTGACTGCTCCCCCGCCGTAGCGCCCAAAGCTGGTTGCCATGGTGACTAATCCTGCTAATACGGACATGATGGCGCCTACCCAGAATAATACCTGGATGATGGCTGGAGTGATCATTTTGCGGAATTTGATGAAATCATCTACTTTTTCTGATTTAAAGAATTCTTGCATTATTCCTCCTGTTTCATTTAGATTTGAATGGTTTATTGATTTCAGTATAACAAATCACTGTTCAAATCACTATACGTTAATACTTTTCCCAATGCACCCGATCTTCGCTGTACTGAGTGCGTGGGTACACCTCTTCAGCCGGATAACCAACATATACAAGACTGAGAGGGAACACATCCTCCGGGATGCCGAGTGTTACCCGAAGTGTATCCATCACGTCATCCTTTGGGTATGACCCGATCCAGACAGTGCCCATATCCATTCCAGCAGCTGCGATCAGCAGATTTTCAGTGGCCGCGCTGCAGTCCTGCACCCAGAAACGGTAAGCAGACTCATTTTTTGCGATTTTCAAATTCGCGCAAACGACCACGGCGGCGGGAGCGTTATATTTTCCATATTTTATTTTAGAGCGTAGTATTTTCAGGGTTTCTTCATCAGTAATAGCAATGAATTCCCAGGGGCGGCTGTTGCTGGCTGAAGGTGCTGCCATAGCAGCTTGCAGTAATTTGGTTAGTGTTTCCTTTTCAACTTTCTGTTTACTGAAGATGCGCACACTGCGGCGCTTGAATATCAAATCCAGTACATTTTCCATAATTCACTTTGCCTTTTTACTGCGTGTGATCAATTTTACATAAATGCTGGAGTTTCCATCTGCCCCATCCACCTCTCGGATCTCGAATGATTTTGGATGAGCTCGGATCAGCACGGATAACTGGCTATGCCCATAAGTGCGTGCGTCAAATCCGGGGTCTAACTGACGCAGATGATGGCCGAGTGTACCTAAAAATGCCCAACCGTCTTCTCCCACAGCATTTTCAAAAGCTTGTTTAAGGAGAGGTATCGGGTTCGGGGTGGGCGGTTCTTTTGCAGCTGCGGTGGACTTCTTTTGCCCGCTGCGGCTCTTGGATTTTTTTTTGGGAGCCAGGTTCTCAGTATAGACAAACACGTCACAGGCATTCACAAATGGGCGTGGAGTTTTCTTCTGCCCAATGCCCATTACAAAGAATCCTTTTTCGCGGATACGGGTAGCGAGGCGGGTGTAATCGCTGTCGCTTGACACGAGGCAGAACGCGTCCACAGTACCACTGTACAGCAGGTCCATAGCGTCGATGATCATCGCGCTGTCAGTCGCATTCTTACCGATGGTATAGCGAAATTGTTGGATTGGCTGGATGGCGTAGGTGTTTAATGTGTCTTTCCAGCCGCCCATATTGGTGGTTGTCCAGTCGCCAAAGTTGCGCTTAACGGTAACAGTACCGTATTTGCTGGCTTCAGATAATATTTTATTGATAAGAGATGGCTGGGCGTTGTCTCCATCAATCAGGACGGCTAACCGCCGGCTGCCAATTTGTTTACTAGGTTGTAGCATATTGTTTTTCTTTCTTTTTTTTGTTTAATTATACTTAGTCTTCTATTTTGGTTCAACATCAGATCAGGTGCTTGGTGAAACCGTTGAGTACCAGAAAGTCGAATGCATCCATCACCTCATCTGGTACTGGTTGGGTGACAGCAAAACCTTTTTCCGGATAAACCAGGATTCGCTGAAAGTCTCCAACCATGATGTGGATAACATGGTCAAGGGGAATATCCTCGGTGGGATATGCTTTGAAAGATATCGGCGGGGAGGAGACGGCTGTCTGCGGCTCAGGCCAGATTTTTCGCGCAGCTGCCCATACTCTGCGTTCCATATACGGTTTATGGACCAGAAGTACTGTTCTGGTTGAAATACCGTGTTTTTCGCAGAGAGCTTTGGAAAATAAAAGGTTCTCTCCGGTGTTCGTTGAGCGGTCTTCACGGAGGATTTTTTTCCGGGAAAGTCCTTTTTCCACTGCTAGGACCGCAAAACGCGCCGCTTCGCTTTCCTGCCAAATGCCGCTGGTCAGGCGGCCAACACCCCCGGAACAGATCAGAAGCGGTGCCCACCCTTCCAGCACCAACTGGGCGGCATACGTGGCTACCCGTAAATCGTGGCTGCCCATAGCGATCACAACACCGCTTTTTCGCAGGGGTTGGTTCATATGAAGGTATTTCCAGAGGATCTTCGCGGATGAAAGAATGTGCGTTGGTATATGGTTCTCTTCTGCCACCTAAAGCCAATCCTGCAGTTTGTAAATAAAATAACCGATGTATTCCTTCATTGCGTTGGTTGTCAGAGACAAGTTGCTTGCCTGTGGGATGATTTTAATTATCTTGGATTGCAAATTACTACTGCTGTCCTGTGGAGAATCGTCCTCTGTAATACTGAAATCAACCGGAACAGGGATTACTTCAATACCCTGTTTCTCGAATAAAGCCACTGAGCGCGGCATATGCATGGCAGAGGTGACCAATAAAATTCGCTCGATATTATTTTCCACAAGGATCTCCGTGCTGTACAGGGCATTTTCATATGTGTTCTGTGATGTGGTTTCCAGCCACAGCGCTTCCTCTGGGATACCGATTGTAGTGAGAATGGATGCCATATCTTCCGCGGGTGAAGTAGCCTCTTTATTAAGCCATGAGATATTTCCTCCGCTGAGGAGGATATGGGCTGCTTTTCCTTCTTTGTATAGCATAGCGGCATAGAGAACACGGTCTCCGGCGCCGTTCACTTCAACAGAAGGGCGCGGGTACACAGCTGGTTCCGTGCCGCCGCCCAGCACAACTACAACGTCCTCTGCCGGGATCTCATTCGGTGTTGGATAACGCCATTCAAGAGACTTGGCAAGTAGGCGTGAAAAACCGGTGGTGCTGGAAAGCCACAGGATGATCAATGCCGTTGCAATCAATCCTGCCCGCGTGCGCGGATTGTTCCTGGCAGCCAGAGCGAAAAGGAGCAGTACGCATGCTAATCCCAACGGGTATACGAACAAGGGAAGTAATTTTGAAAGGAATATGAACATTGTCAACTCTTAATATATTAATGGCGTCATTGTAACATGAGGAGCGTCGTAAAGAAAAAAGTTAAAATAATCAGGTTGCTTATATCATAAAAAAAGGATCGACATGCGTACTTATTGGTTGATTGACATTATGGAGGCGAACCGCAGAGGAGATAGCCTGCCGAGCAAACCCGATCCATTTGTCTTTCTCAAGGCGGCTGACTGCTTGGTGATCGAAGATACTGTTGCTGGTGTACAGGCTGCAAAAGCATCTGGGATGAAGTGTGTTGCGGTAACAACCACTAATTATGCGGAAAAATTGGCGGATGCCGATGTTGTCCTTGATAATTTGGCGGAACTGATGACGGATCATATCCAGGCACTTTTCTCTAACTGATCAATGGTGCTGGCAACCAGTAGTCCACCCTGACACAGCTTATTGAAAGAAAAAAGAACTATCGTCGATAACTTGGCAATTTTGACATGCAGAAAAGGATTATTGTTGACAGGAAATCGGATATATTTATAATAACAATAAGAAAATGAAATAAAAATTAATAAACTTGGAGGTATCTGTATCTATGGATGGAGCGTTGAAACAGATTTTTCAGGGAGTTTTGGATGGCGATATTGATATAGTCACAACTGGCGTACAAGCCGCGCTGGATGAAAAAGTGACTGCGGAAACGATCCTGAAACAGAGTATGATGGCGGCGATGTCGGATGTCGGCCAGCTTTTTGAGGATGGGGAATATTTTGTCCCGGAATTGCTGGTTGCCGCACGCGCGATGCAGGGAGGGTTGGAGATATTGAAACCTTTCTTGGCTGCGGAAGCTGTAGAACCGATCGGGAAAGTAGTCACCGGGACGGTGAAGGGTGACCTGCATGATATTGGCAAGAACCTGGTCGGGATAATGATGGAGGGGGCGGGTTTTGAAATCATTGACATGGGTACGGATGTCTCCTCAGAAAAATTTGTAGAAGCGGTGAAAGAGTCCGGCGCGCAGGTGGTGGCGATGTCAGCGCTGCTGACGACAACTATGGCGAATATGCCCAATACGATCAAGGCATTTGAAGAAGCTGGCTTGCGGAACGCGGTCAAAATCATGGTCGGCGGAGCACCGGTCACGGAAGATTATGCTAAGAAGATTGGGGCAGATGGATATGCGCCTGACGCCAGCCAGGCAGCTAAAGTTGCCTTGACTTTTGTTTCCTAGTCTGAATTAGTTCACATCAATAATCCTTCCGCCAGTTATGCGCGGAAGGTCATTGCTTTTTAGGTGGAAGACAGCGTTGGGCGTGCCGGCGGCGGCCCATATCTCATCATATTCCATCAGATTTCGGTCGATAAAAACTTCCATTGGAAACGCATGGGCAACTGGCGGTACACCGCCAATCGCATACCCAGATTTTTCGCGAACAAAATGTACATCTGCTTTGTGAAGCTGAAAATTAAATACTGCATTCACTTTATTGACATCCAGCTGATTTTTTCCGCTGACTAGGAATAGCAATGGCTGGTCACCTGTTCTGAAGATGAGCGATTTTACAATTTGTCCTACCGTACAACCTACAGCATCTGCAGCTTGTTGAGCGGTGCGTGTGCTTTTGGCTAGTTCTAGAACTTCCAGTTTGAGGTTGAATCGATTGAGATAATTTTGAACTTTCCGGCAGTTTGTTGATAGGGGCAAGGTGTTATTCTTTCTGATTATTGTTATTTCATTGTATAGTGTTAATAATTCAAGAAAAAATCACTTGAAACAGCTGTGAACAAAGCGGGGAGGGAGGGATTCGAACCCTCGGTCGAGTTTTACCCCGACAACCGCTTAGCAGGCGGTCCCAATCAGCCACTCTGGCACCTCCCCAAATTTTAGCAGGTAGTAAGGCGGAGGGAGAGGGATTCGAACCCACGATGAAGCTTTCGCCCCATACCTGTTTTCAAGACAGGCGCCTTAAGCCACTCGGCCATCCCTCCAGTACTCCTGGACAGGCGGATAGATTTTAACATATTTTTATCCCGCCTTTTTCAATTAAAAAGGATAGTGTTATCACGAAACATACAAGAAAGGGTATTGAGAGTGCCTGCAGGACGCGTAGAAATCCCCCACTTTAATGTGTTTGTGTCTTGTAACTTCGTTTATTACTTTCGGTTCTACTTACATATAAGAAGAAGATTGCGGACGCGACGGAATGCGTCGTGCGCTCGCGATGACATAAACCATGCGGTAATCTACTTAATATCAGCCACACGAGCTACTTTTATTTGTCGTCCAATCCCAGGTAGTAGCGGAAGCTGAACTCGCCTATCTTCACCAGATCACCGTTCTTCAGGACGGTGCCAGCGCTGGAGATCGGTGTGTAGTTGATCCAGGTACCGCTGTCTGAGCGCAGGTCGGCAATAGTCACATTTCCGGAAGGGTTCTTCTGCACACGCGTGTGGCGGGGGCTGACGGATGGATGCGCGAGGATGATAGATGCCTGTTTCGGGTCGCTGCCTATGATCCGTTCATCTTCAGAGATTTCTATTTTATACTTAATGATTACTGGTTTATCCCCAACCTGTCTGAGAAATGGGGTTGGCGCCAATTCCTCCGCCGTGCTGTAGATGGGTGTCCTGAAAGCATCCACGGCGCCTTCAGGCTCAGCGCTGGTGAGTCCTGATATGGATTGTATGAGCGGATCAACAGCAGGTTCTGTCTCTGATCCCTGCGGGGGCAGTTGCGCTTGTATTTGGATTCTGCGGCGAAAGAGCACTCCCGCGAATACTGCACCTCCCAATCCGAGAATCGTGAACAAGACCCAACCGCCGCGGTTGAAGAATTGAAGGAAAGCGGTCAGCCAGGAAGGGTAGTTCGATTCAACAAACACCATCACAGAGCGAGGTGGGTTGATATAGCGGAAACCAAGGATGTCTTCCACTTCCACTGATACCAGATGCTCCCCGCTGAAGGTGTAATCTTCCAGCGGCCAACCGAAGAAATTGAATGGTTCATTGGTGTTCTCCGCGACCAGCTCCCCATCCACAAATAAACGAGTCGCTTTTAGCTGGCGCGAATACCCATCCGGGAAAACAAATTCCGCATGCAGGGTAGTAAACGTGGGTTGCAGTTCACGCCCATCTCCGGTGCCCGAGAACTGGCGGTTGATTTCATTCGGCAGGTCAATGAACACAGCGGATGGCAGGTTGAGGTCGATCGAGAAAGGAATTTCAGGTGAAGCAGCTTCCTGGTTGCCATATATGGCGCGCACGCGTATGGTATGAGCGCCGCTCTGACTGATGGTTGAAGTGTAGCGCAGACGGTACACGCTGCGCAACACACCGAGATAATCTTCTGCGTTCGGCGCCGCACTTTCTTCTGTGTAAAAGAGGAATTTTCCGCCAGTAGATACTGCTAACTGATTCAGAGCGGTCGTGGCAGGAGAATTGGAGGCGGTATCTGGAGCCATCAGCCACACATTTACGGGCACACGCGATTCGACCGCGCGCGCTTCCAGCGCGCTGATCGCGGGCAGGTCTTCATCTAGCGGTAGGGGAGTAATATACAGGATGGACTGCTTGCTGTTCGCGATCAGGTTGGGTTTGGCGGCGATATCAAGCGCCAGGCTTAAACTGGTCAGGTTCGGTTCAAAGTTGAAAAGGTTGGGTTTGTAATTCTGCAGTTGGAAAGTGAACGCGTCTTTCTCCTGAAGCACTTCCACTAGGATGCCTTCGTTGCTGGTCAGGCTGTACTGGTTGGCAGCGCTGCTCTGCAGACCGTTCAGCCAGGAAGCCAGGTCGAACACGCTCGCTTCATAACGAGTGGGGACAGTTGCGTTGGCGCGGTTGCTGAGCGTCGCACCCAGATTGAAAGCGATGATCGTGTGCAGGCCCGGCTCAAGGAGATGAGTCTCATTAACCGGCATCTCGAAGCCGTCTTCCAGAACTGTGAATGAGTTCAGGTCCAGTCCGGGGATGAATTTTCCCTGCGGGTCATAGGCATCGACGAATAGTGTCACTTTTGGGAACTCGCTGATCTCTGGCGGGTACACAATGATGCTGAAGCCGCCCTGCGCCAGGACGGGCAGGGAAAGGGATAAGCAAATGATGGTTGTGAGGGCAAAACTGAGTGCCCATTTGTTCCATACTTGGTTAGTAACCATTGCTTTTATTGTACTTGGATTTCCATCCTCAAAAAAAGTAATGTTGTCGTAAAGTGTAATCTCCCTTAATATAGGTCATTGCGAACCCCGCGAAGCGAGATATGGCAATCTCCTGCTCTTTTGTTTGTAGAAACCTGGAAAATTACCTTTATCTTTTGATACCACAGTGTGAATTGAAGTAGATTGTGCCTCTCCGCTCGCGACAACCCTAGTCCTGCCGCGTGCGCTTGGGTACAAATACGGTGCGGAAACTTTTACGGGAAGATACCCTGGTCCTTGAGCCCCTCAATGCAGGGGGCAAACCCGGGGTGGTACTCCAGGCAGATGGTGAAATCCTCGATCCCACCCCCCTTATCTCCCACAGAGATCTTTGAAATACCGCGCCAGTAGTAGCTTTCTTCTAAAGCAGGTTCATCATCGCGTACCATTTCGATTGAGTTAACGGTGGCTTTCTCGATCACGTCTGTGTAGCGACCGGTGTAATAGTAGGCGAAGTACGGCCCGGTTTGATACCATAGGATGCGGTAAGGGCGCAGGGTAATATCCTCCGGCAGCGCGTCATACAGTGCGAATGCCTGGTCATAGGCATCCGCGGCGCCTTCGTAATCGCGAAGGCCGACCAGGTTGGTGCCGTAATTGAAAAAGGCGAAGAAGCGGTCCACGCCTTCTAGCTGGTAGATCTCATCCTGCGCTTTCACCATTGCGTTCTTGTGGTTTTGGGTCACATCCGCGTTGTCTCCCAGCAGGTTAAGGACATCGTTCTCCTGCTGTTCGGGATACACGACTAAGTATGTGTAATTAAAAGAGCGCCATTCATTGATCAGCGCATCATATGGCTGTTGGTAATCAGCTTCTATGTATGAGTCCTGCGCGATGAAGAACCCCTCTCGGTCGTTGTAGCCGTTGAACACCTGATAGTGTCCCATCCAGGTCATGTGGAAATGGATATCGCGGAACTGGGGACCTTTCTCGATGATGACTGGAAAACCCGCCGCGATCAAACGCTTGAGCGTATCCAGGTCGCCACCCGCGCGCACGAGCGCGCCCAGCCCGGGTTGTTGATCGGCATACGCTGCCATTTCATAGGGCATGACGTTCTTATCCAATTCGTATGGTTTTATAGCCCGCGCGGCATCATCATGTGTTCCTTCCCATCCCCACATGGAAAGAAGCGTGGCGATGTTGGCCGGACCGCAGTAATTCCAGCGGTTGTGCTGTGAGAAATACTCCCCGCGCGCGATCTCATAGGTGGAAGGGATCTGCGCGAAGGTTGCGGTAGGGTGCGGTTTTTCAATGGGGTTGTCATCCGCGGGTGTCTCGTTCTCCACATTCGGGCTGGGAAGCAGGTCTGGATCAAGCGCTTCTTCTGCCTCTGATGAGAAAGCGATCTCCTCTGGCGGATGCAGCCAAACTCGCGCGCGGATGATCCACAGGTTCAGGTGCCATCCGATTTTCTCCTGGAAAGTGGGGTTAAGGATCAGTGCGTATGAGATGATGGTCAGCACAGAAATGACCGATAATACGATCAGAACGCGTTTCTGCATGTGGCGATTATATCATTCCATGCAGTAAATAGGATAAATGTTATCCAAATTATTTCTTCACGGCCGTGACCACAAGATTGCCGCTTTTCACTGGATCAAACGCACCGTTTCCCATTTGCCCAAAGCAGGAAATTTGGTGAAACCCTGCTTTTTCAAGCAGAGGTAAAAGGTTCTCTTGTTTCAATGGAAACAGACGCGTCAAAGATTCCTGCTGTACCCATGGCCCGCTCCTGTCCTTGTGCAGACGGATGATGTTGAAAGTGATCAATCCGTCGGGATCGAAATCGTAAAAACGCAGGAAAAGCCATTCATGGCTGCCTTCCACCTGCGACTGTGTTCCAAGCCAGCGGTTCTTTTCCGCCATGACCGCGTCAAAGTTCCGGTTCTGAAGCAGGAGCAACCCGCCCGGCCGCAGGCACCTTGCCATATCTACAAGTGCATCCAGGATCACCTCAACCGAAAGCAGGTGCGGCAGAGAATTTCCCAGGCAGATAATCGAATCGAAGGGATAGGGGGATGAGTCGGCAAATGCCCCTGCCAGCGAGCCGAACCCGGCCGCTTTGAACTTTGCCTTTGATTGGGCTGTGCGCGCGTTCTCTTTTGCTATCCGGATCATCTCAGGGCTGAGGTCTGTTCCGAACACACGCATCCCCGTTTTTGCGAGGGCGATAGCGTGCATACCTGTCCCGCAGGCGGCATCCAGCACGCGGGCATGTCGGTCTTCGTCGGGTACGGCTGTACGTAATTTTTCCAGAAGAAAGGGCATCTCAGTTGATAGGCGCTCTTCCCAGTTTACGAAACGGTCGTAATCATCGCTGAAATCATCATATGCTTCTTTTGTCATACCTTCATTTTAACTGGAAATGCCCGGATATCCAGGGGTGGCTGACGGGGGTTTCCTGTGATACATCAGGACAGGGAACCCGCAACATCCTGTTCCACAGACAGGGGCGGAACTGTCCACAGCGTA